>JABDLW010000772.1 GCA_013001805.1 Saprospiraceae bacterium
GAGCAGGACCGCATTACGTGAGGGATTGTCCCGCCTTAAGACACTAGGTTTGATCGAGTCCCGGAGGAACCGGGGGATCGTTCTCACCCGGCCGGATATTCTCGGTAGCATCGAGCGGGTACTGGAACCTTCTTTCCTCGACACCAATACACTGCAAGATGTGTTTGAACTTAGACTAGTGCTTGAACTCGGTATTTCTGAACTACTGTTCTTGCGAAAAACTCCGGAAAGCCTGCAAAAACTAGAGGAAATTGTTGAAAAAGAAGAGGCTACCAGTGACCGGCTGGTCAAGACCCGGTGTGATGCCGATTTTCACGCCACCTTATACAGGATTTCAGGTAACGACACCATTCTACGATTCCAGAAAATGCTGCAACCAATTTTTAACTACGTGTACAGTGGCGTAATTCCAGGTCGCTCGAAAGTAGAGAAGCCGGTGACCCACCGGGACCTGCTGGAGGTACTCAAGCATGGATCAGCCACTAAGTTTCGTGAAAGCATGCAAATACATTTGCAGGTTTATTTCGATAGCATTCCCGAATGAATATTCAATCAGATTTTGTGCAACACAAGATTAGTATAATGTGAAAAAACAAGGAATAGTGCAGGATGGATCTGGTCTCCAAATCACATGTCGAAATACCATTGTACTCTGTCACTTATGAACCAAATAAAATCTTATGAGTACAGAAAATATAATTAATCGAAGAAGATTTGTTTCCTTGTCCAGTGGATTAGTTGCCAGTTTCCCAGCATCTTCTGCTCTACTAAAGCCCTCGAATAATTCTGACGGGCAAGTCCCGCAAGAAAATCTGATGGAGCGATTTACCTTGGATCTAGGGCACAGGGCTACCCGATCGGGCCCCGTAGCCAACCTGGATGATAACTCTTTGTTGTGGGTCACCACTGAACCCGAACCTCCATATTTAGCCAAGGCTATGTGGCCCATTTCCCGTCTTGTGGTTCGGCGATCTAAAGATGGCGGAAAAAGTTGGGGTGAGTCGCAAATACTTCAGCAAGGGACCAGCGATTATTCACTTCTTTCACATGTGCTTCGTCAGTCCACCTCCGGTAAGATTCTGCATATTTTTGTGAGATACAGTGGATACGACTACGAGACCGGAACACCGGAAAAATCACTTTGCAAAATATATTTTCAAACTTCGAATGATCGGGGGCAAACCTGGAGCAAAGCCCAGGCATTGGTCACAGGAGAACGCTATCACGGAGACATTTTATCGATTGAGCAGTTAAGTAGTGGCCGGTGGATTTATCCGATTTGTTTTCTGACTAATATCAAGTCTCAATTTGCTGTCTCGGTCATGGTTTCCGATGACGATGGTGAGACATGGGAACGCTCGGAAAGTATTCTGACGGCTGGTGGAGCCGGTTTTGAAAGTGGTGCCAGTGAGCCGACCGTTTGCGAGTTAAATTCCGGTGTGCTCTGGATGCTCATACGTGCACAAACCGGGTTTCTCTGGGAATCTTTCTCTTACAACCAAGGACAAACGTGGACAACCGCTATCCCTTCGCAATTGCCTTCCAGCAATGCACCCGCGACCGGCCTTAAACTTAGGAATGGCGACATTGCGATCGTATGGAACAACCATATTGATTCAAACTATGCGCGTAAAAGTCTGGTGATCGGACTAACGGCTGACGGAAAGAACTTCAAGGGCTTACGCGAGATTGATTTTGCGGATTTCAGGGACGATCTTGCCATTACTCGTCAGCACGTAACATATCCTTATTTGACCGAAATGAAAGACGGGACCATCATTGTTTCCTATAATAAGGGAAACTGGGGGCTGCATAATCAACCCACGTTGGCTAGAATTAATCCAGCCTGGATTACCACCAAACATGAATTAATCAATTTTCAAGATGGCAGAACCGATTGGCATATCATATGTCCGGGGCCTAATTACTCCCATGCAGTAGAACGTTATGTAAGTCTCGATGACAAATTATGGTTAGAAATTGAACAACATCCCAAAAGTAAAGCGGTCACTGGCATAATTAGAAATATCCCTTTGCTCTCAAATGGTAAAATCCAAATTACTGCGCAGATACCAAAGGCCGATGCTTATATTCTGATTGCCAATAGTCTGCTGTCACCCAGAAAGCCGGATGAAGGTTGTGTAAGAATTCGATTTACAGACATGGGTGTCTATTTTGCCACAGGCAAGGCAAACCGATCACGCAATGATCGAAAGATTACCGAGTACTTGTACACCTCATTTCAAATCAGGGAGGAAATTCAGTTTCCCGATTCCATTAATAATGAAAAAACATTAAACATCTCGGTAGAATATAAATCGGATGAAAATGAGGTGCGCATTCAAATAAATAATTCTACGCCCATTAGTTTGAAAACTGAAAAATTCATGGGACTGAGCTACATGGGATTTTTGGTTGACAATGGCGGTCAGATTCGGATACAACAAATTGAAACAAGCTCCACCTAATGAAAATCAATATGAATTACAGATCCGATCGTCAGATCTACTCTTTATGTATTAAAAAGACTACTACTTAGTGAAATGAGGATCTTAACCCAATTAAGAATCAGTTCTGAGCAGACGATCGAGTTCTGTCATAGAAAATTATTTTAAAAGCGTAGTAAAAATGATAAATCACTCTATCTCCTACTTCTTACTGATGCTTGCTTACCTGACCATCTCATGCGGAGAAAAAGGTCTAGAAGCGGTACAGGAAGGTGAGGATATAATCGTCGATCTTTTCCAGGTCTCTACCGAACATCCACGCTATACCGAAGGATCAGTGATTGCCCTTCCGGATGGGGCTTTACTTTATTCTATCTCTGAATTCAGCACTGGACCCAGTGATCATGCCACCGCCCAGATCATTGCCAGAAAGTCATATGATGGTGGTCATACCTGGCAAGCCCCATTTGAACTCCAGGAGAATATTGGCTCTTTGAATGTGATGTCATCGACGTTACGCTACCTGGGCGATGTCTCACAGGGAGATAGCACAATTGGTCATTTTTTTCTGGTCAAAAATTCGCTACAGGACTTGCAATGTTTTTTGCGGATTTCCGAAGATGGAGGAAACACGTTTGGTCCACTCATCCAGGTTACTAAGTCTCCGGGATATAATGTCATGAATAATGACCGGGTGCTTCGTCTCTCTTCCGGACGATTAATCGCTCCGATAGCGGGAACCAGCGATGTGGAAAACATCAATCACTTTGTGAGCTATTGCACCTATTCTGATGACCAGGGGCTTACTTGGAAGGAAAGTGAAAACCGGGTGGATTATCATCGCCGCGGAGCTATGGAACCCGATGTTATCGAATTTAAGGACGGCCGCCTCGGTATGATGATCCGCACCCAAATGGGGCACCAGGCTATCAGTTATTCGGAGGATCAGGGCGAATACTGGAGTGAAGCTGAGGCATGGAA
>JABDLW010000781.1 GCA_013001805.1 Saprospiraceae bacterium
CCCAATCACCTGGTTACCTGATTACCCTGGAGAAATTCCAGCTCCCGACTTCTGACTTCGGACTCCCGACTTCGGACAGAACGCCACGGAATGAGATCCGCGGCTCCATTGTTTTTCAACTCACTGCTCCCGACTTCCGACTCCCGGCTTCACGCCTCACATCCTTTAAACCCTAGTTACCCAGTCACCTGATTACCTGATTACCCTGGAGAAATTCCAGCTTCTGACTTCTGACTTCAAACTCCCGCCCCTCACTTTTCCAAAAATTCATCTGTGAAATGACCTTTACCCGGTTCTTTGGCAAATTTTTTAGCGTTGTAGGCATCTGATTCTCCCCTGGGGATGGATAATGACTGCCAATCGGAGCCGGTTTGCATGCGACTGATATAGACCAATTGTCCTATATGGTAACTATAATGGGCTAATTGTCGATTAATGGCTTCCAATGCCGTATGACCCACGTTGCGGATGTAAACTTCTCTACTTAAATCACTTTCTTTGAGACTCCCAACTGCATTCAGCACACAAGACCAACCCTCATTCCACTTTTGCATTAACGCTTCTTTTGACTCGGAAGTAACTTCAAATTCTCGCTCGCGATTTCGCCATTTCTTCTCACCATCTTCCGTCAAAAAGTTAGTGAAACGCGACATCATATTGCCCCAAAGATGATTAATGATTATGGCAATGCTATTTGACTCTGCATTATATTGCCAGTGCAGCGCTTCTGCATTTACTTGATCAATTGCCTTTTCACCCAGCATTTTATAGTACTGAAACTGTTTTAGGGTATTGGGAAGGAATTCGATTGTGTCTGTCATCTCCTTAAATTTCGTGATAAAAGTGCATTTATTCTGCCTGTACAAAAAGCTCGACACCTGGCGCAGTTTCGACTCGTCCGCCAGAGGCAATATAAATTTGATTAATGGTCGTATTGACATTTACTATCGGAAACATAGTCCCTTCGGTAGGGCTAGCGGGAATGAATACATTGTCTTCGGTTGTTGGCACGGAATTACTGTGCCAATTTAGTGGGTCATTCCAATTAATTGTGCCAGCTCCATTGGTCCAAACCACCCATGCCGGTGTTTGGGAGCAAACAGTTTGCATCCCGGAGCTAAGAAACCTGTCACGTGCCGGAATTGAAGTGGTATTCAATACCTCCGGTGGTCCGATCAACGACCATGGACCGTAAAGAAAATCGGGTTGGTTCATGTAGAAATAGCTGGTATCTGGTAGATTACCCGTGCCCGGAGGGGTAATGGTACCCAGGTGATTATTGCCAAATTCAAAATGGTCGACACCCATTAAATTGTAGTTGCCCAGAAATAATCCATTGTTGGTTATTTCATTCCCAATAAAATTCTGGCTCGGTGAATTAGTCGCAGTCATAATAATACCATAGAGCTCAGCACGGTTCCTAAAAAAAGTATTAAACGGACCATTGGCACCATGTGAATTATCAATGACTAAATTTTGCACAATATTGTGTTCAAATAGATTTAAAAAGGGATAATTTCCGTGACACACGAGATCTCCAGCGCTATTATTTGGAAAATTATCCCAGAAGGGGTCAAACGAATAGTTGAAAGCTATAACATTAGCATTGGCACCCGATTGCAATAAAATGGAATGACGTAAATGTTTCAGGATGTTATCTTCCAGGAGGCACAGATTTGCCGATGACTGTAAAACAATCCCGTAGGCTTTACCGCCACCTCCATAATTAAATGCATCATGAAAATATGACCCGGATACCTCGATGTGACTGCTACTTTCAATGGTGACATGTCCAAAGTTACAGAAGCTACTTTCCACACCCTTTACCCAGCAGTCTATGGCATACTTAATATAAATGTTTTTTGATTGTCCCGTAGTTGCATCCAATCGCGTGATCTTAAGACATTCTACACCGGCGTGAGACTTTGGCACTAATTTATTAACAGCTGGATTACGTAGCAGGGGAAAGTCTGTGCGTAAAACCTGATCAAGTAAAAGGCTATCGGCTGATTTACCCACTATCCGCAATATCTGAGCCACTGTATTATATGCCCAGGAATCGTTGACCAGGTCTTGATCATCTTTATAAAGTTTCAGTAGATCACCGGTTTGGTATTGATTTGGATCCGAAACTACCACAAAGGAGTCGCCTATCTCCGCCGAGGCCATCAATGTATCTGGTGTATTAATTCTACTTCCCACCATTTCAATCAGATCACCAGTACCACCCAAATTGAAGATAAGCTCGGTAGCGGCAGCTCCCGATCCCCTCACCACCTGGCTATCTTGCAACAATATTGGCTGGGTAAACCGGTAGGTACCCGGGGGGATATAAAGGATGCCAGGACCCTGTAGAAAGGCCTGTGCCGCAGCGAAGGCGGGACTCGAGGAAACAAGCCCTTCCGGATCAGCACCAAAATCCAGGATATTAACCTCCATACCTGGATAAATAACTTCTGAAGACATGCCGGCTTTCGACCAATCCGTAGATCTTGTTGGAGACAAAACCTGACCAGGAATTTCGGTAATGTTCATAACAAGAAGTGTCATTACCCAAACCTGAGTCACCAGCTTCCAACCATTGGCCATGTTGTCTCTTTTCCATCGGGAGAAAATTGGTAGAAAGCTCATATAGATCAATTTAAAGTACGTTTGATACCCAGGGAATGGTTCTTGCCAATGCGAGTACAAATCTACGTAATATAATTATTATTTATAATATATGAAATGAAAAAGTATACATAAGTAAGCTCAAATTAATTGCCAAGTCAGATTTTTCGTATTTATACCTAAAGAATTAACATCTATGGTTTCAGTCACATTAAAGCGTCGATTCAAAGCTTTCCTCCTGCTGATCATACTCTTCCACAGCCACAGTCTTCTGGCCGAGGATGGCTACCGGCTCTGGCTGCGCTATAAATTGATTCAAGATGAAGAGCTGCTAAAAAAATACCGTCAAGGTATTCGGTCAGTCATAACTGAAGGTGTGAGCGTCACCATGCAATGTGCCCGAAAAGAATTGGATCTGGGTATCCAAGGATTGTTGGGAATTGATATTTCTGGTGAGGACACCTTAGTGGATGGGACAATTATCATCGGTACCTATGGACCAAACACCATGTTATCAGAAATATTGTCACCCGACGAAACTGCCCCGCTGGGAGATGAAGGATTTACCATTTTGTCAAAAAAGCTGAATGACAAAAAAGTAATTGTCATTAGTGCCTTGCATGATATTGGTGTATTGTACGGTACTTTTCATTTTCTCAAACTCCTGCAAACACAAGAAGATATTTCTAATTTAAATATTGAAAGTGTTCCCCGAATAAAAATACGGATGCTAAATCACTGGGATAATTTAGATCGTACGGTGGAAAGGGGATATTCTGGTTTCAGCATTTGGAACTGGCACCAACTTCCGGAGTACATTGATCCCCGGTACATTGACTATGCCCGGGCTAATGCTTCGATTGGAATTAATGGCGCATCGGTTACTAATGTAAATGCAAATGCCCTGGCTCTGCGTACAGACTATCTTTATAAAGTGAAAGCACTAGCCGATGTATTCCGTCCTTATGGCATAAGAGTTTACCTGACGGCAAGATTTAGTGCTCCCATTGAATTAGGTAAATTGGGGACGTCAGATCCGCTAGATGATGAGGTACAAGCCTGGTGGCGTAACAAGGCTAATGAAATTTATGATTTAATTCCTGATTTTGGCGGTTTTTTGGTAAAAGCTAATTCTGAGGGACAACCCGGCCCGCAAAACTACGATCGAACCCACGCAGAAGGTGCTAACATGCTTGCTCAGGCTGTTGCGCCCCATGGAGGCATCGTCATGTGGCGTGCCTTTGTTTATAGCAATGAAGAGCCCGATGACCGCCACAAGCAAGCTAATAATGAATTTGTTCCATTGGATGGTAAGTTTGACGAAAATATCCTAATTCAAGTTAAAAATGGGGCGATTGACTTTCAGCCTCGCGAACCCTTTCATCCTCTCTTTGGCGCGATGCGAAAGACCCAGATGATGATGGAATTTCAAATTACTCAGGAATACCTCGGGCAAGGCACTCATCTGGTTTATTTGGGACCATTGTTTAAGGAAGTGCTGGAGGCAGACACTTACCAGGAAGGCCCGGGATCGTCTGTTGGTAAAATCGTCGATGGATCTCTCAACAATCAAAATACTACAGCCATCGCAGGTGTTGCCAATATTGGAACGGATCGCAATTGGACCAGTCACCCCTTTGCTCAGGCAAATTGGTATGCTTATGGGAGACTTGCCTGGGACTATGAAACCTCTGTAGCAA
>JABDLW010000790.1 GCA_013001805.1 Saprospiraceae bacterium
TGAACGCGCTGCTCAAAACGAGTGTGGAGCTCGCTTTCCACATCAGAGATATCGGTTTTTCCTCTGGCGAAGATGACTCCACTGGACAAGTTTAGCACCCTGGCCATCTCAATACCGGGAAAGATCCGGTTAAGGCTAGTCAAAGATTCCCTTATGATCTGCTCCTGATCGGCTTCTTCTGACCATGATTTAGGAGGTGTGACCTCATGAGACAATCCCTTCATGCAGCTAGGGTACCAACTTAAATAGGTCTCTTGCGATGTTTCATAGTTTACTAAATCGCCAAATTGACCTTGTACGATCGTGTAAGATTTTAGCCATTGGAGTTCGGTGGGAAGCATAGCCAGTAGGCGATATTTTTTTCTGTATATCCATTTGAAATCAGGAAGCATTCCCATTTGTTGATCCAGTTGCAACCGTCCGGTCCAAAGGCAATTTACTACGATGTCAAAGTTTTCCTGCCACGCAGCATGGCTCTTTTCCCCTGTCAAACGAAAGCCCGAAACATCACGTCTGATGTGAGAAATGAGGCAGTCTGTCTCTGTGTGTATGGATGTCGAAGCACTGACAGCTTCCAATAAAATGCGTCTGAGTTTAATGGTGTTGACGGATTTCTCTTCTGTCACTACTCCCGCTTTAATTTCACCGAAATTATCCAGACCGGCAACCTCTAGCGGAGGCAGAAGGGAATCCAGCCGGTTGCCCAGATAGTGAAGAAGGTCATCGTCCTTCAAAGTCTGATAGCAGTCATTTATTTTGTGGTAGTATTCCAGCAATAAATCCTTGCCAACCATACTATGTTGAGAAACAAGATACTCAAACCGACTAGATGAAATGCGACCCCAATCGATCTTATGCCCTACCAAATATTCCAGAGTGGGGGCAAAAGATAATCCATCATGTAGCATTCTTTCCGCCGTTTGAAATGTGTCATCAAGAGCATAGACAAACCCTAAATGGATCTTCCCCTCATTGATAAGACTAGTCTCTTGAAGCAAGGACTTATTTTTGTCAATCAAGTGGATAATGTACCGGGGATCTTTAGCGAGTGCAAGCGCCACACAAATACCTTGTATTCCACCGCCAAGCACGGCTACCTTTTGCTTATTCATGCCGGACCGGATAGATTATTTAGGTGAATTTGGAGACAAAGAAGGCAATTTTCAACTATTAGAGACCAATAATAGCAAAATAGTGTATGGCAACAATTTGGCATGATCTATTGACCATTTATAATTAGAGATTGAAATGGATTCGCATCACCCAGTGGTATCAGCTTTTTGGCAGATACCAGCACCGCTCTTGCTCCCGATTCTGCTTCATAACGTACAATGTCAAACCCTCCGACTTCATCATTTTTTTCAAGTGTAGAATATCCTCTATTGTTCTTCATCCATCGTACTGTACCGTAGTTATTTATACGATAATTATCATTTCCATAATGTCCACGAGTTTAAGTGGTTCTTGAACCCACACGTGAATTGATTGAAATACAAAAAAAAGCATCAAGAAAGCATGTCTCATTTGACTTTTTTAAAAAAGAAGAAAGGCTCTAAAAATTACTCTATTTCCAAGGTTGATTCATTTGCTTCCTTATTTGCCCTAAACACCAACTGCTTCTGTACCGAAAGCATAGATCCAGGTACAGCAGGATTGCCCTCATCAAGATAGGATGCCGTAAGAATATAAATCCCGTCATCCTGGTTGTGCTTATGTCGATTAAATTCCAGATTACCATTTAATGGTAATAAATCGGCATCTCGACTTTCATCTGCTTTCAGTGAAAAAATATAATCAATCATTAATCCAACCTCATTGATCTTTAATTGGGGATGGGCGGCCATGGCTGTTTCGCCCCAGACTCCTGCTCCCCCCTTTATCACTTTTCCAATCAGGTGATTTCTATCTTTGATGGTATACTTTTCGGCAATTTCCAAATAACTTGGTCCATTCACCTTCACATCCTTGGCATGACAAGCCTTACAATCGGTATTGTTCATCAGGCGTTGGCCCTCAGGCACGATATCTTGCTGGTGGCCAACCGTAGCGAGGATTTTGTCCTTGCCCTCAGGCACATAATCAAAAGTCACTTTCACCAAGCCTGATTCTATGCTGCCATCGGCCGTGGTTCCATCCTCAAAATCGGTGACGCTCACACGATATTGTATCTCCTGTTGGCTATCATAAAATGTATCTGCGGGACTGATCTCGATAGATAACTCAGGAGGTGTATTTCCCACCAGGATCCGGGATTGAGCCTGATGTGTCACTCCATGCTCATCTTTGACCTTTAGTTCCACAATAAAATCACCGGGCTCCTGAAAGGTAAATTGGGGTTCTGATTCCATACTTTGATCGTCTTCTCCAGTGAATGACCAGGCGTATTCAAGTTCATCACCATCATAATCCTGAGATTCTAAAGCAGAAAACTGGATGGTTAGTGGCGCCGGACCAACTAATTTATCAGCTGTAATCTTTGCAATCGGCGGACGATTACCCGGCAGATAATTTATTCTACTTAACCGTGCATCCAGGTTTCGGGCATTCCATTTCTGTCCATATTCTAAAACATAAAGTGCTCCATCTGAACCAAAAATCATATCCATGGGATGTGAAAATTCGCTACTCGCCATAAAGGGATCTGCTTTGACATAATCGTAATTTTCGTCGAGGGTCACCACATAGATCCAATCGCGCATCCACTCATACACAAATAATTTATCCTCGAAATATTCCGGAAAACGTTCTTCTGCATTGGGGTAGTCACTGGCATGAAAAACAGGTCCTGCCATTGGATTTACCCCGCCCGTGCCGAGCCAGGGAAATTCGTCGGATCGATCATAAGAAAACCAAATCAGTGATTTCTGTACCGGTGGCAATTCCTGGATTCCGGTGTTATTTGGTGAGTTATTTATTAGATGATCCGGATCAAATTTATTTCCCGAAGTCTTCGTCGCAAAGTCGAAATCATTATAAACCTGATTATTACCGCGTGTATACGGCCATCCCCAAAAACCAGATTTTCGAGCCTGATCAAACTCCCCCATCCCTTTTGGTCCTCGATCTTCATTTCCTTTTCCTGCATCCGGCCCTATATCACCCCAATATAAATATCCTGTTTTACTATCGATAGAAGGTCTAAACGGGTTACGACAACCCATCACGTAAATTTCCGGGCGTGTCTTTGGAGTGCCTACCGGAAAGAGGTTACCTTCCGGGATAGAATAGGTGCCATCTTGCTCGGGTTTAATCCGCAAAATTTTTCCACGCAAATCATTGGTATTCGCCGCCGATTTCTGGGCATCCCAGAGTGCCCTGCCTTCACGCTCATCTATGGGAGCATATCCTTCCGACTCGAAAGGATTGGTATTGTCTCCCAAAGTTATAAATAGGTTTCCCTCTGGGCCAAATTCCAGTGCTCCTCCACTATGGCAACATTTACGTATGGTAGGTATTTTAAGTAGAATTTTCTCAGAACTAAAATCCAGTTTATTATCGGCCAATGAGAATCGGGACACATGTTGAATCGGTTCGTTGCCCGGGGCTGAATAAAAAAGATATATCCAGTTATTTCGTTCGTAATCGGGGTCGACGGCCAGCCCCAGGAGACCATCTTCATTACCATAAAAAAGATCCATCTGGGCAATCTCTACCGTTTTTTCGGTTTTAAAATCGTACAGTTTAATGAGCCCCCTGCGTTCCACGAATAAAATGCCAATTCCGGGTAATTCATCTAACTCCATAGGTTCATTGAGATTAAAATCGAGCACGGTTTTCACAAATCTGCTTTCATCCGGTACCCGATCGGTCTTGCTTTTAGTATAATCAATTGAATTATTGCCTATCGAAAATCGAATGCCGCCCAATAAGTGTCTTAAGTAAATTTCATTTTCATAGGCTTCTTCCGTGTGGCCTAGTTCAGTATAAAAAGCACGACCCCCGTCATATTCATGATACCAAGCAATTGGATGATGTACTCCATTTGTCCCCCCCTGGTAACTGTTCTCATCAATTTCAATCAGAACGTTGACATTTGGATTGATGCTCTTAAAATTGTACCATTCGTCTTTTACATCCCAGGTTTCTGTTAAAAAATCGGTAGAGGGATGGTTCTTATCAATTATATTGAGTGTAGCTGTCTGGATTTCGGGATGCCCGGCAAAGTACGCACCCACCAGATCATTATACCAGGGCCAATCGTACTCCGTATCTGTGGCTGCATGTACACCGACAAATCCTCCACCGGCCTGAATGTACCGCTCAAAATCAGCTTGTTGAGCATAATCAAGGACATCACCACTTGTATTCAAAAAAATGACTGCCGCATATTCCTTCAAAGATTCCTCGACGAAATGGGAGGCATCTTCTGTTGCTACGACATCAAAGCCATTTTTTTGGCCTAATTTCTTAATTGCTTCGACTCCCGGTTCAATAGAGCTATGTCTAAATCCGGTCGTTTTACTAAATACCAGCACTTTTTCGGCCTCGCTTCCACATGCGAGAAGGATAGCGCCCATTAAGAAGGTGAGAGTAATGTTTTTGTAATTATTCATAAATTTTAGAGTTTCCTATCGTAAATATCGGAGCTTTCTCCATCTCATCTGAAGAATAGCACAAG
>JABDLW010000802.1 GCA_013001805.1 Saprospiraceae bacterium
GGTCAACGAGGACCAATTTCTGATACACTTTGGTTCCCTTCACTACCGGTAAGCCGTATTTACTCAATGGCATTTTCAAATCTGCCGTTTGGGCGATGAGTACAGGCACCATGAGGGCAGTGATGAACGTACTGAGAAGTCCTCGTATGATCATAGTGGAGACTTTGCTTTAAAAAACAGGCAAGTTAGGAATTTCGTCTGGTGTTGCAGGAACTCTGAGAAAAATGAAATCGAGGTATGCAAGAAAACTAGCTTTGCTTGGGTAAAATCTATTTCGCATCTACGTAAATGCGATTAATTTATCTGAACTTATAAGGTGGGATGATAATCCCAATTTCCGACAAAACAGAGGCACTAACCCATTTCACGCCTTGACAATTCCTGCATCCGATGATATTTTTTGCCAAGCGAATATGCTTGCAATGTTGGTGTAATCCGGCACCAAATTGACAAATCAATTTCGCTGTCATTTCTCCGGTATCGAGAACCACCTTACTCCTACTTTTTTGCGGTAGAAAGGCAGCCAAATCTACCACTCTTCCCTGAAAATCACTAGGAACCAAAATAAATGTTTCGGTATCCCTTAATTGTACAAATTTGAACTCACTATTTGCCACCAATTGACCTTTTACCAACTTCACAAACTTTATTTGAGTCGCATCAATATGCTTAGCGATATTTAATATATCCAGATTTTGTAGTCCCGCCGCATTTTGACTAAATGCAACCAGGCCAGATAAAAAAATAGTAATGCCCACACATAGAAGCAGCCTGATGCAGGTATTTTTACTCATAATTCAAATTTCGCTCCTAATACCTTTCTGTAGATCACCCATCTGGGTGATTTTATTTTCACTGGGATAGTTACACTACCGAAGCCATTCGAAAAGAACTAAAACGAAAAGAGACTTTGGTCCCTTGTTCTATCGTGATATTATAGGTTCCTTTCAATTTTTGTACAAACGATTTCACAAGACGAAACCCCATCGTCTGCTGGTCACCCAAATCTTCCATGGACATACCCACACCGTTATCAGCGACGATAAGTTCAAGTGTCTCCTCATGACGGGCCAATGATATAGATATTTCTCCCCGGGCATCTGGCTTGAATGCATATTTTATTGCATTGGTAATCAGCTCGTTTAATATCAATCCCAAAGGAATAACCGTATCAATATCCAACATCAATGCCTGCACATCCGTATGTAGTTTAATCCTTCCCGATCCCACATTATAAGTCTGAAGGAGCGATTTACAAAGACGATCAATGTATTCTTTGGAATTGACCGCCGACAGATTTTCTCCCTGATACAGATTCTGATGAATTAATGCCATAGAACGTACACGGTCTTTCCCCTTGGCCAGCGCCTCCAGGGCCTCCTGGCCTTTTAATGACCTTGCTTGCAAGCTCAAGAGTGATGATACAACCTGAAGGTTGTTTTTCACCCGATGATGGATTTCCTTTAAAAGAATTTCTTTTTCTTTCAAACTCTTATCGATAATCAGGTTCTTTTCACGTAATTGCTTGTTGGATCTGGCTTTGAAATAAGCAAATAAAGCGAGCAGCGCCAATAGTAGAAATGAAATGGCCAACAAAGAGAAAAACCACTGTCTCTCCCGGGTCTGCTGCAGTAGCTTTTGTTCCTGCACAATTATTTGTGCTTCCTTTTCTTGAAGATCGAGTTTGGCTTTCATCTCACGCTCCGTCTCCAACCGGTCTTTCTGATTCAATGTATCAAGCAACATGATGCGTTTCTGTGTGTAGCGCAATGCTACCTGGTACTCTTCAAGTTCTTCGTAAATAGCTGCAAATAATGCAAGGTACTGAGCTAATAGTTCGTTACGATCTGAACCTTCTATCAGTCTGTAACCCGTGTCTAAGGCCTCAAGGGCCGGGATGTTTTCCTGCTTAATCATCAGCAGTCGGGCCTGCATCAAATAGGCGGCTGCCTTGTAGTGAGGTAGTAGTCTGGTTTGGCTCTCGTCCACCAGCCAATCCAGTATTTGTTGAGCGTCCTCAATTCGATGAAGTTTAATATAGATGTTGCTCAGAGAAAGTTGGGCTTGAATCGCGTCGGCCTCTTGCCCCAATGACTTGTACCAGCTAATGGCTTCATTCAGATACTCGATGGCCAGGTCACCCTGATCCAAATAACTGTAGGCGAGTCCCAGGTTTTCACGGGTTTGAGCGTAGCCCAGACTATCGCTTAATTCCAATTTTAACTGCGAAGATTGGTTATACATACGAATCGCATCATCGAATTGTTTAAGTTCCCGGTAGATGACGGCGATGTTATTGAGCAGTTTCGATTCATGATGTTGGAGGCTATTCTCACGGGTATATTGCAGCGCTCGCAGATAGTATTTCAGTGCTTCACCACGATTTCCCGAATAGTAATGGGCCACTCCCATATTGGTTATGATACCAGCAGCATCTTCAATTTTACCCGCTTCTGCCATCGTCTGATAAGCCTCTTCGTAGATGATGAGTGCTTCTACCATATAGCCCTGAATTTCATGTGCCAGCGCCAGGAGGTTCTGACATTTTCCTTTTCCCGCGCCATGCGAGATCTCTGATGCCACCCGGATGCCCTTTTTAGCGTATTTAGCGGCAATCTCAGTAGAATCGTAGAGGTAGTGCTTCGCCAATTGAAGACAAGCATTTACCTGATTTGAGTCAATGATTTCTTTGCGATCAGCCAGCGAATGAAGGGCATGGAGATTCGTGTTATCTAATGCATCAAGATTGACACTACAAAGCACAAGCAGAAACGAGACGCTGAAATTAAGGTGAAACCTTTGCTTATTTACTATCATATTGCCCGGCCAAACTGATTACATAGCTTTGTCCGAGGCAAAGGTATAGTGATTACAACCTCCCCTCCTCACCCATTGAGGTGATTTTTAAGTGAGTAAACCGCTCATTGAGCGCAACTTGGCAAGGGCCTGTGTACGTGTATGTACGTCCAATTTATCATATAGGTTTTTGACATGAGTTTTGATGGTATTCAGCGAAATGAAGTGTTCCTCTGCCATCTGGCGGTTGGTTTTTCCATCAAAAATGGACATCAAGATCTCAAATTCCTTTTGTGTAAGCTTACCCAAAAGTTGACGGTTTAGACCATCCAATGTCATATCCACTTTGGGTTGAGCCAGGCTAAAGTTATGCAATGCAATCTCCAGCGTAGTAAATAGGTCTCGCTCATCAAAGGGTTTAACAATATAACCCATAGGCCGGGTTAGTTTGGCTCTATCAACCGTGTCCCTGTCAGCGTAGGAGGTCAAGAAAATGAAAGGGATTCTGTATTCCTTATTTATGATTTCAGCGATATCGATTCCATCCATTTCAGAACCAAGATTAACGTCAAGTAAGGCGATATCCGGCGTATTGCCTGACAATTCCTGTAAGGCGGTGTCACTGTCATAGGCTACCCCTGAAACCTCAAAATCTATATTGTCCAGTGTCTCGCGAATGTCCTCGGCGATCAATGGTTCGTCTTCTACCACTAATACTCTTATTTGAGACATGGGTCCTAAGTTTATTCTTTAGAAGAATTGTGCGTTAAAAGTCTAATGTAAGGATACTTCCGGAAATTTCTGACCGGTGACCCGCAATTTACGGCAATGAAGATAGAAAGAGAACTCTCCGCCGTGCTCACCCGAAGGGGTGATATTGTCAAGTGAGACCGGACTAACGCGATTTTCAAATTTTCCTGCGAATTTACGCGATTATCGCAGCTATTGACGCCGATCCCCAGAGCCATCCCGAATCCAGGAAATTCCCTCATTCTGATCATTTCTCAGCCGATCTTGCAACTGAGCCAAATGATGCTGTAAATGTTTCAAATTTACCAATTGGTGCTCCAGTTTATTGACGGTATACCAAAAGAAACCCGAATCGCTGGCATTGAGATCGATTTGATCGAGACGTTTATCCAGGTTGCGAATAAGCTCCCGGGTAAATTCAATCAACTCACTTCTGGTATAGGGCGTTTTACCCTCGCTCTCTCCAACATTTTGATACTCCTTTCGATGATTAATCCAATTTTTACGTTGGTCCAAATGCTGAAAAAGATAAAGATTAGTGAAAAACAATGCATGATAGGCAATCTGCCAGGTCCGATTTTGGTATTTCTGAGAAGTCCATAAATCATCGGAGCAAATCTGAATCACATTCTCCAGCATGAGAAGAGAAGCTTTATACTGGCTTTTTAATGCACTTTTAATTAATGCGGAACTTTCGGAGTTGAGTTGATTTGTCATTTTTATTCATTTTAGTTCCATATTGAGGTTTCTCAATACTGATCTAAAATAAGGCTAAATCGCATATTAATACACATCCTTTAAGAGGTCCTAAGGAGATAGTGATTTATCATCATTGTGCGTGCATTACTGCCAGTGCTATGTCAAGTAAAATATGGTGAATAATTCTGAGGATATTTTTAAGTCCCGTTCAAGCCATTTATTGTCGCTGGGACGCAAAACCCATGAATATCAGAAATGCCAAGCCCATCGCCACGCGACTGCGAAAACAACTATCCCTCACCATCCTTTGAGAAATTAAAGTTTTTTGTTCAAACTGATTGGCAGATACTTTATCGCCTGCAATTACTAATTTGAAACGCTAAAATGAATTATTGACTGGCTGGTAATCCCGGATTGCTCACAAAAGCCAGCCGCTGGCTATCGGGAGACCAGCTTGGTACATTGATCGTGCCCTGACCTCCATATAAATGAGCAATGACGCGTGGGGCCCCACCTTTCACAGGCATTGTTCGCAACATCACACGTTTGTAAAAGGGATGATCATTGACCTCGATATTTTCAGGAAATGATATAAATACCATGGTCTCACCATCAGGCGAGATATGTGGAAACCAGTCGTTGTATTGATCAAAGGTCAGCTGCTCCGGATCGCCGCCGTTGGGTCGCATTCTCCAGATTTGCATGGTGCCGGACTGGGTTCCGTTGTAGTAAATATATTCTCCGTGAGGGTCATATTCCGGACCATCCACATGAGAACCGGTATAGTCAGTGATTTGTTCTTCCGCTCCGGATTCAACATTAGCTCGAAAGATATGATAGGCGCCATCTCCACGTTCGCCAACATAAACGACATACTTCCCATCTGGTGACCACCCGTGCCAATAGGAAGGGCTATGTTCGGTAACTTGTCTGGGTTGTCCACCTTCCAGGGGTAGCACATAGATTGTCGAGCCCCCTCCAGGCATGTCTGCTCTGTGATGACTTATTGCTAAAGTCTTACCATCCGGTGAAATACCATGATCGTTATTGAGTCGATCGGCAAATCCGGTATCAATTTTCTTCAAGGCGCCGCCATTGATTGAGATGCTGTATAGAGATCCTTCCTGGTTTATGATGAGATGTTCACCGTCATGCGTCCAGTTTGGTGCCTCAAATCCCTTTTTGCTTTCGTAGATCACTTTTCGCATTCCGGTGTTGATATCCAAGATCTCAAGGCGACTTCCAAATCTACCCTGACTGTAGGCATTGTGATCTTCAGGCACCGGTCGATCGATCCGTACATTCCAGGCCCTCCCCTCCTCCAATACCTCCGGATTATGCGAGCAAACAAATAGACCTGCTAAAACATCTGCCGGCATATGAGGCATGTGGTGTTTCCCAATGAGTTGCAGCGGCTCTCCATCATGGGCAGCCCGCATGATAAAAAGATCTCCCTTGCGTTCCAATTGCAAAATGTTGTAATCGGACTTTGGGGCAAAAACCTCATCTTCCGGATCCCGCATAAAAGCACCCTTTAACTCTCGCCACTGCAAGACCGTCAGCCCATCTCCGTGCAGTGTGGCACTTACATGAGCTGCATTTTCCTCAAGAGAAGCCCGAATCATCCATCCTATCTTGCGGTGAGGATCAACCCCTTCCCCACTCAGGGAAACATGAGCTGTAAGAATAAAATCAGCCTTTAAAGTGTCGTAGCGGAAATGAAATTCATCACGCTCAAACCAAATATTATATCCACTGCCTTGCAAAGTATAAACCTGAGTACTCATGTCGTAGCCCGATGAACCCTTGATTTTCGGATTACCGATATCCATGGCGTTTCGCAGCAGATCCGAGTTTTGACCTGAGGACGGAGTAGCGATCATTAAAACAAAAAGTAAGGTGATGCATGCCTTCATATCTGGTGCATTGTCAGGTTTAAGTAAATCTAATCAAAAATATTATGGCTTGTAAAGGAATGCGATCAATGTTTCTAACTTTGCCCATGAGACAATTTGCTGACAATTAAGGAATTGACCATTTTTCAAAGAAATCTGAAGCGATGGGATTTTATGAATCATATCACTGTTCTTTCCGATGAGATCGTTTGATCAGATGATGTTTCTTGTGTTGATCATTACACTGCCAATCTCATGTCTAAAAGCACCAGAGAAGGTCTTGTTGGTAGCTACTGCGGCCAATGTTCAGTTTGCTATGAAAGAGGTCGTGGAAGCTTTTATCAATCACACTGGAATTGAATGTCAGATGGTCACGAGTTCATCGGGTAAAATCGCCGCCCAGATTCAGGAAGGTGCACCTTTTGATGTTTTCTTGTCTGCCGATATGCAATATCCGATGGAGATTTACGAGAAGGGATTTGCCTGGAATCCTCCAACAAATTATGCCACAGGAACCATTGTGTTTTGGAGTGTGAAAGAGAAAGGTACATTAGATCTTAATATTTTGACAGATGAGGACATTGACTATATTGCAATTGCAAATCCAAAGATTGCTCCTTATGGTGTCGCTGCCATAGAAACGCTGGAATTCTATCATCTTCTGGATTCTGTAAAACCTAAACTGGTTTATGGTGAAAACATAGCACAGGTAAACCAATTTATACTTTCCGGAGCCGCTTATGGAGGATTCACTGCCAAAGCAGCGGTGCTGGCACCAAGGATGGCAGCGACAGGAAGTTGGAAGGAAATCGATCAAAAGGCATATCGGCCGATAAAACAAGGTGCGGTGGTCTTAAAAAACAGTAGAATGAAAAAGGAGGCAGATGTATTCCTTGATTTTCTCGGTTCAAATGAAGCGATCTCTATCCTCAGGAAATACGGTTACGAAATTGAGTAGGAAATAGAAACAATGGACTGGCAACCGATTATACTAACATTCAGATTAGCCCTGGTAACCACGATTATTTTATTCTTTGTATCGCTGCCACTTGCTTATTGGTTAGCCTTTACACGCTCTAAAACTAAACCAATCCTTGAGGCGCTGATTACGATGCCTCTGGTGCTACCGCCAACTGTAATTGGATTCTATCTATTGGTTGCCTTCAGTCCCGCATATCAATTTGGCGGGTGGTTAGAATCAATAGGTTTACGCTTTGCCTTCACTTTCCCCGGACTAGTGGTTGCCTCGATTATCTACAGTTTGCCTTTTATGGTCCAGCCTATCCAATCCGGTCTTAGCAATTTACCTCCCTCACTGAGAGAAGCATCATATATTTTAGGAAAGACTAAAATTTCCACCCTGACTCACGTTCTTTTACCAAATATTAAACCGTCGTTACTCACCGGTATTGTACTGGCCTTTGCGCACACAATTGGTGAATTTGGAGTTGTCCTGATGATCGGTGGAAATATTCCCGGTAAAACCAAAGTTGCCTCAATAGCCATTTATGACGAGGTGGAATCAATGAATTATGCCATGGCCAACAACTATTCTTTGGTGCTCTTTTCGGTCACGTTTGTCATTCTAATATTAGTCTATCTGGCAAATGGTGGATACTTTAATCAAATCTCGAAATGATCTCCCTCAAACTCGATAAAAAATTAGATTCCTCAGAGGGGGAATTTCTATTAAGCATCGATATAGAAATTCCGAAATACTCTTTCACGATTTTGTGCGGTGACTCTGGCGCTGGAAAGACTTCAATTTTACGTATGCTCAGCGGGCTCATGACGCCAGATACCGGTCGGATCACTTATGACGACACGGTTTGGTATGATTCCAGGCAAAAGATCAATTTAAGTCCCAAAGACCGGGGACTAGGTTTTGTTTTTCAAGAGCAGGCTCTTTTTCCCAATATGACCGTCAGGCAGAATCTGGCATATGCGCTGGCAAAAGGCCAGCATAGTAAAGAAATCGACTTGCTCATTACTGAGTTTCAATTAGATGGTTTGCAAGATCGTAAACCGGCAACCCTTTCCGGTGGTCAGAAACAGAAAGTATCTTTGGCCCGATCAATAATCAATCGTCCCAAGTTGCTACTACTGGACGAACCTCTCTCCGCCCTGGATCAAAAGCGGAGAATGCGTTTACAGGATTTCATTCTAAAAGCGCATCGCGACTATGACCTTACTACCATCATGGTAAGCCACGATGCGGCCGAGATAAATAAAATGGCCCAGGCAGTACTGTCTCTGGAAAATGGAAAAGTATCAAGAATTACCCGTCCTGGTGAGATGAAGAAGGTAAGCGAGATGACCAGCGGGACCATCACTAAAATAGATGAGTCCGCCGAGGAATTAATTTTAAAGATTTCGTTGAAGAAAAAATCCGGTAATGCATTCCAAGAAGAATACGCTACCGGAGAAATGATTTGGGTGTCGAAAAAAATGTAATGAATTTAACGCATAAGACAGGTGACGTTAGCCACCGGCAGTAATTTCTTGAATTTAATTTTTTCATCTAATTGAGTGCGCAGGGAGAAATTAAGTAAGATTCCATTGCTCAAACGAAAATCACCACCATAAGAGAGAGTAATCCTGCTTATCGCCTCAATTGGTTCATTAAATTGCAGCCAGCCTATGTCAAGGTCTTTGGCATATTTGGCAGCAAATAATTCATCTTCGGAAAATCCTGAATCGGAAAAATTCTGTAGTGACTCATAAACTAATTCGGTGTAAAAGCTAAATCGAGCACCACCAAAATGGTAACTTACCCCCGTCATAAAGTCCTGATTCACCCCAACTTTCTTCAACCGTATGATGCCTCCAATCAATCCGCGATGGCCGGATTTAATAGCTCCATTTAACCACAGGGCATAACCTGCATTTTGCAGATTTAACGTATCGAGATCATTGTTGTAGGTAAAGACTTTGCCAAAGGCAAAATCGAGCCCGCTACTGTTCCAGTTTTCCGTCATGTAATTGGCTTGCACCTCAATGAGTTTTGATTTTTGCGCTCTCTGAGCCGAGGCTATGTCACCCCTTGTACTAAATAATTCTTCACGAATAAGCATTCGCTCTTCTTTGGATTCGGTGGTATCAAGTTCAGCTCGCAGGTCCTTTATTCTCTCCCTAAGTGGTCCCTCCATTTCCGCTAGTTCAATGGCCATTTCTCTGAGTAATACCGGATCGGATACCGGGTCCTTTTCCCTAAATAAATTCATCTTAATGCCATAGGAAAAGTGATTGATACCATCTAATTTCGCTGTTCCAAAGGAGAGACTGAGTGTAGATAAAGTCTTCATAAAAGGCGTCGCTTGGCGATAAGCATCCAATCCTTTCCAATCGTAGTACAGTGCCCAAAGGGGCTGCATTTCAAGAGCCAGATCCGGAGCCAGGTTGTAGTTTTTTATTCGCCAATCAACTTTAAAATCCTGTACTGTACCGGGTCTCGTGACCATCTCCGGGGTGGCTCCCAAAAGTGTAAATGCGGGTGAGGACGGAATAAAAAATTCCGAGTTTCGAATCAAGTCTTCCGATAACTCTTCGGCTTCATCATAGTACTCGTCGCCAGAATAATCCTGGTCGTAATAGGTATCCTCCTCATATGATTCATCTTGCGCAAAGGAATTAACAATAATAAAGCAAGAAAGAAATAGGAGTAGGTAGCGTTTCATGATAATTGGTTATGGTTAATTTAATTCTCTGAAACAAAATTGCGGCAAAGATCTCAGCACGGTATCACCCAAATGGGTGATTTTGGAAATGGGAAATTCAATCCGGGAAACTGAGACTTACCACCCTAGTGTAGCAAACTGTAAGTAAGTTTAGGAAATAACGTAGTCATTTTGTGCCAAGACAAAAAAGCAGAACCGCACGTAGCCTAAGCTACGTAAGGCTTCTGATGATGAAGTATTGG
>JABDLW010000824.1 GCA_013001805.1 Saprospiraceae bacterium
GTATCTAGCATGGGCAACATCCGAATTGGGATTTAACTGCAAGGCCTTTAAAAAATGTTTTTCAGCCTGCACAATGTCCCAATCGTAAAATGTACTAATCCATGCTTTTGTGACATAGGCCTCGGCCAGCTTTGGATTTAGATTAAGAGCATGATCCAAAGCAGCATTTGCTTGCATGGATACCTCTGTTGGCTTTATCATACCCTGATGCCCCATAGCCCGGAGCGTATCACCTACACCCATATGTGCCAGGGCAAAATTTGGATCAAGATCAATGGCGGTTTGAAATAGCTCCAGGGCATCCTGAACAGAAGCATCCATCCGGTGTAAGATATAGCGGCCTTTAAGGTAGGAGTCGTATGCCTGGAAGTTTTCTGTCGAATGGTAATCGACCGATTCTCTGGGATCCGCGCCGAAAGTAAGATTTAGTCGTTCGGCAATAGCTTGAGCTAGCTCATCCTGGATGGCAAAGATATCGTCCAGCTGCCGGTCGTACTTTTCCGACCACAAATGATAGCCATTTGTCACATCAACCAACTGGGCTGTGAGCCGAATCCTGCTTCCTACCTTGCGAATACTACCTTCCAGAACATTACGAACTCTCAGCTTTTCTCCGATGAGTGAGATATCCTGATTCTTTCCTTTAAAAGCGAAGGCAGATGTTCTGGAGGCAACTTTCAAATTTTTAATCTGTGTCAGTATATTGAGTAACTCTTCTGCCAGACCCTCACAAAAGTATTCCTGTTCTGGATCGGAACTCATATTCGCAAATGGGAGAACTGCAATCGAGTTACTCTCTATTTTTGATCTGCGATCAAATATTTGACCTTTCTCTTCCATCTGTTCCTGGGTCGGAATGACAAGACCTTCAAGGTCTATGGCAAATACTTCTGTGGGTCCTATGATATTTTTCAACTGAAATTTTCCCAGGGAACGGGTTGAGATTCCATGGTTTTTAATGTGGTGTTGTACCTCATGAGATATCAGCACAGAACCAGCAACTGCCAGACTTTCTATCCTTGAGGCAAGGTTTACTGCATCTCCAATGACCTCTTCCTCTCTTTTAATAATGTCTCCGACGTGAATGCCGATACGTAAAGGCAGGTGAGGAAACTTTAGCATTTCTTGCTGTAGAGCGACACCACATTGTACCGCCTGGACGGAACTATTGAAGATGCTCAAAGTCCCATCCCCATAGTACTGTAGTATTTCTCCTTTGTATTTCTCATGCAATCGTCGAAAAGATTCCCTATGACGATCTCGAAAAAGAACAGCTTTGGTCTCATCTTTTTGCATCATTGCCGTATACCCGACAATATCGGTAAACATGATCGCAGTTAGCTTACGTTCTGCTTCCATTGTAAGTGATGAGTCTCACTTAAAGTTAAGGAATGCATCGATAATGAACCGGCAAAGATACTGGGATGTGTTTCCCTTAAATTGTTTGTCAGAATTAACAGCAGTCAAAGAAATTGAAGATGTGCTTCTGGCTCAAGCAATTAATGACGCAATTCATTTAAAGACAATGGTTTGATCTACAGAACTTGATGCCTTCCTTGACTAAAGTGCAGTGACAAGGTGTATGCATATTTACTTGTTTTAAATTAAAAATCATAGCGTCAAAATAGATACTTTGGGATTGGGAGCGACCAAATACTTACTGAGATACTGGTACCGGCCTTCTGATCTTTTTTTCGATTTTATCCGTTACAAATCTGCGGTCCGGTGACATACACTTGCATGTTTTCTCGCATTTGTGCGTGAAAATTGCCAGTTTATGATGAGCTTTACTTGTAGACCGAGCCTCCTTAACCTAACTGATTAAAATACGTTCATGATGAAATATTTACTTTTTTCATTCCTCTTAATCACTAGTGCTGTTCTGGCTCGAGCACAAAACAGCAATCCACTGGAAAATGTAATGATAACCACTAAAAATGAACCTACCCAGGTACATACCACTGGTGATGGAGGATTATCGGTAAATGTATCCCCAGAAGATGCAGCTAAATTTAAAAGCGCCGGATTCGTCCGCTATATTTCTTTTGGTGCTAAAGGCGATGGCAAGAGCGATGATATGGATGCCATAGCGGCGACTCATGCCTACGCCAATCAAGAAGGTCTGAACGTGAAAGCCGACGCGGGCGCAACCTATTACATTAGTGGTAAAGAGCGCACAGCAGTCATCCAGACCGACACCGATTTTGGAGCTGCAGCTTTCATCATCGACGATACTGAAGTCCAAAATCGTAATGCCGCCATTTTTACGGTAAGTTCCAGCCTCCAGGCGTTTGAACCGGAAGGGATCGCTTCTCTAAAAAGAGATCAAAAGAAAATCAATGTCGCCCTACCAGGAACCTGCCTGATCACCGTCACTGACTCCACGGTAAGGCGCTATATCCGCTTTGGGCTGAACCAAAATAACGGAGCCCCGCAAACAGATATCTTCGTCTTGGATAAAAATGGCCAGGTGGATATGGATGCTCCGATCATCTGGGATTTCGACCAGATTACAGAAATTAGTGCCCTACCCATGGATGAGAAGACGCTCAACATCACTGGCGGACGGTTCACAACCATTGCCAACCAGGCAGAATCAAAATATACCTACTATAGTAGAAATATCGCGATCCGGCGTTCCAATGTTGTGGTGGATGGGCTCGAACATCATGTCACCGGAGAAGGAGAGCATGGAGCACCCTATGGTGGCTTTCTCAACATCCGCGACTGCGCCAATGTAATTGTTAAAAATACCGTCCTGACCGGACACAAAACCTACCGTACCATTGGCTCGGCAGGGAAGCCCGTCTCCATGGGTTCTTACGACATTTCGGTGAGTCGCGCCGTTAATATATCATTCGTGAATTGCAGTCAGACAAACGATATCAATGACCGCACCTACTGGGGCATTCTAGGATCCAACTATTGCAAAAATCTTCTCTATGACCAATGTACCTTTTCCCGGTTTGACGCGCATATGGGGGTTGCCAATGCCACCATTCGCAACTCAAAACTGGGACACATGGGAATCAATGCCATTGGAAGTGGTCTTCTGACGGTTGAAAATTCCACGATTTACGGTAGAAGTCTTATCAATCTACGAACGGACTATGGTAGCACATGGCAGGGAGAATTCCTGATCCGCGACTGCGTTTTTGTTCCTGCCAGCGGCAACACGACCAGTGCCAGCCTCATTGGTGGTTCTAATGCGGGGCAACATGATTTCGGCTACACTTGCTACATGCCTAAACGAATCACCATCGAAAACCTGCACATCGATGACTCCAATCATCCGGAGGATTACCAGGGACCTGCCATTTTCTCAGATTTCAATCCGGAAATGACAGCCGATTCCTACGTGGAGAAGTTCCCCTATGTCCGCACCAAAGAAGTTATTCTCAGAAATGTAACTACTGCCAGCGGCATGGACTTGAGACTGAGTGATAACCCATTCGAGTTTAAGGATGTGAAAGTGGACATCGACTAACGAGCCCTAAACCTTTACAACGCGCGACCACATTTCCAATTTCTCCTTTAGGATTTCAATCGCTAAGGGTTTACTTAAATAGTCGTTCATGCCGGCCGCCAGGCATAACTCGCGGTCACTTTTCATAGCGTTGGCAGTCATAGCGATGATCACGGGATGATGTCCATATTGCAATCGCACTCTGCGTGTGGCTTCCAAACCATCCATCTCCGGCATTTGCACATCCATGAGAATCATATCATAATCGTTTGCCGTCAACTCCTCAAGCACTTCGATTCCATTTTCCACCAGCACTGGATCATAACCTAACCGGTTTAAGGTTTTTTGGATGACCAATTGGTTGATCCGATTATCATCTGCCACTAAAATATGAGCTGGAAAACGGCTGGCAAATGCGGCAGTCATTTTTGGTGCAGGTTCCTTTTTCATTTTTAAAACAGCTGACGGATTCTTAAACTGTCGTAAGATTTCTCTTGAGAGTTCGTGTTGCTTTACGGGTTTAATCAGAACGGCCGCAAAAAGATTTCCAAATTTTTTGTGCGAAGAATCTCCCATCGAACTCAGCACTATGATGGGCAGCTCAGCATATTTTTCCTTAATCTTTTGAGCTAACTTTATACCGTCCATCTCTGGCATCTGCATATCCGTCAGAACTAAATCAAAGAAATTGCTCTTTCTCAGCTGATTTAATGCTTCCCTTCCCGAAGATGCCAATGTCGCCCTATAATTCCAATGTTCGAGTTGCGTTTTTATAATCCGCAGGTTGGTTGCGTTGTCATCTACCACCAGGATGTGCTTGCCCTTCACTGCATTCAAACCGTAAGTTATGTAGGTGGGCTCAGATACTACCCCAACTTTCGTTTGCATAGTAAAAAAGAAGGTACTCCCACGACCCGGTATACTCTCGGCATCGATGATTCCGCCCATCATCTCCACTAACCGCTTACAGATGATTAATCCCAGGCCGGTGCCACCATAACGCCGGGTGATCGATGAGTCAACTTGTGAAAAGGCTTTAAACAGCTTATTTCGCTTTTCTGCCGCTATGCCAATACCGGTATCCTTTACTTCAAATTTTAGTTTAAGAGAACCGGATATTACTGGATCAGCCATAGTGACGCCCACAAAGATCTCTCCCTTTTCGGTAAACTTGATGGCATTGTTAATTAGATTGATCAAAATCTGGCGAAGCCGCGTGGGATCACCTATGATATGAGCCGGCACTTTGGCTTCAATTTGATAAATCAAATCAAGTCCTTTCTCCGATGCCTGTCCGGCAAATAGATCCAACACTTCCTCAATACAGGTCCTGAGCTCGAAATCCCGTTCCTCCAAATCCATTTTGCCAGATTCGATCTTGGAAAAATCCAGGATATCATTTAAAACTGTCAACAAGTTTTCAGCCGAGGTGGTGATGGTTTCTGCATAACTTCTTTGCTCATCTCCCAACGGAGTCTCCAAAAGAAGATTGGTCATGCCAATCACCCCATTCATCGGTGTACGAATTTCATGGCTCATCGCCGCGAGAAAATCACTTTTGGCCATGTTTGCTTTTTCTGCTTCTAATCGGGCTTTCTCTGCCTCTTGTCTGGCTTTCTCCGCCTCCTGCCGGGCTCGAGTCTCCTGTTGAGCTGAGATATGCAACTCCTGCGTTCGCTGAACCACCTGTCTTTCCAGGTCCTCCTTTTGTCTCCTGATGGTTCTCGTTCGATCGTAAATAATAGAGATCGATGTACCCAGTATTAAAATGGAGGCCAGAATCCGAAACCAAAGAGTTTTCCAGATCGAGGGGATAATCTCGAGCCTTAATTCTGTAGGGGAACCGGTCCAATGGCCATTGTTGTCAAGACCTCGAACCTGAAAAGTGTAGTCGCCGGGATCGATATTGGTGAAAGTTGCCGTATGCTGTGATCCCGCTGACCGCCATTGGTCTTCAAATCCAAGCAACCGGTATTGATACTTTTTCTTTGCCTCTGATACAAAATTTAGTGAAGCAAAATCAATAGAAAATACCGAATTCAAATATGAAATCTGGATTTCACCTGCCAAAGAAATACTTTGGTTGAGTTGTACATGCAGATCTTCACTATTGGCCGGAGTAACCTCTTGATTTAACACCCGAAATCCGGTTAAGATCAAAGGCGGAATAAACTCAATATCACGAATGTCTTCGGGTTTGAATGCACTAAATCCATTATTACCACCGAAATACATGGTGCCATCCCGAGACTTGCAAAAGGCACGTTCTTTAAATTCACCATCCTGCAATCCATCGGAAACGGAATAGTTACTAAACGCGACACTTACCGGGTCAAACTTCGAGATACCTGCATTGGTACTGATCCATAAGTTACCCTGTTGATCGGTG
>JABDLW010000839.1 GCA_013001805.1 Saprospiraceae bacterium
CGGTGAAAGCATCGCCTGGGGCTTGGCGGAGTTTGGCGCAACGGTGGTTGTAAGCAGCCGTAAGCAGGAGGCGGTGGATGAAGTTGCAACAGAATTGCGTGATTCCGGCTACCATGCTTTGGCCTTAGCCTGTCACGTTGGTGATGCCGGGCAAAGAGCCAATTTGGTGGAAGCCACCTTGGCAAAATATGGCCGTGTTGATATTTTGGTGAATAATGCTGCAATCAATCCGTACTATGGACCTTTTGCCCAGATTAGTGATGCCGCTTTTCTCAAAACACTTCAGGTAAATCTGGATTCCGCCCGAATCTTAAGCAATTTGGTTTATGAGCCTATGCAGAACCAGAAATCCGGTAGCATTATACACATTAGCTCAATAGAATCCTTTGAGCCAGGAAACGGTATGGGAGCTTACAGCTTATCGAAAGCCGCATTAAATATGCTCACAAAAAGCCAGGCAAAAGAGTGGGGACGTGATGGTATCAGGGTAAATGCAATTGCCCCTGGATTAATTAAAACAAAATTTAGTAGCGCTCTGTGGCAAAATCAAGCTCTCATGAATTTTATCGAACAGCAAGTGCCCGCGGGCCGTGCCGGAGAACCTGAAGAAATTGCCGGACTGGCTGTTTTCCTGGCTTCCGATGCTGGTTCTTATTGCTCGGGAAGTATCTATGTAGTCGACGGAGGATTTTTACTTGCTACTGGTCTCTGAGTTACAAGATAATTATGAAAAATAAGCAACTTATTCTGACCAAACGACCATTGGGAGTTCCGGATGCAGATACTTGGCACTTAAATGAAGCTGATGTACCTGCACTCGAAGACGGGGAATTTTTGGTGGAGAATGTTTTTGTGTCCATTGATCCTACGATGCGGGGGTGGATTAACGACCGTAAATCATATATGCCACCGGTAGCGTTGGGGGAGGTGATGCGTGCGGCAGGAACGGTGGGCAAAGTACTCCAATCAAAACATGAAGATTTTTTGCCGGGACATTATGTGCTGGGATCAGGAGGAATTCAGCTCTATACGATCAGCAACGGTAAGGGGTGGCACAGGGTAGATCCTACTTTGGCTCCACTCCATAAGTACCTGAGTGTTTTGGGCATGACCGGTTTTACTGCTTATTTCGGCCTGCTTGATGTTGGGCAACCTAAAACTGGTGAGACTATTTTAGTGTCTGGTGCCGCCGGAGCGGTAGGAAGTATTGTTGGACAAATCGGTAAAATAAAAGGTTGTCGCATGATCGGCATTGCCGGTGGCGAAGAGAAATGCCGGAAATTAATCGAAACCTATCAGTATGACGGAGCCATCGATTATAAGTCTCAAAAAGTAAGCACAAAAATCAAAGAATTATGTCCTGAAGGAGTGGACATTTATTTTGATAATGTCGGAGGTGACATTTTGGACGCTGCCTTGGCCCGATTAAATTTTAAGGGTAGGGTGGTCTTATGTGGAGGAATTAGTCAATACAATGCTACTTCTGTCAAAGGACCCGCTAATTATCTTTCTTTATTAGCGAACCGGGGCAGGATGGAGGGTTTTATCGTATTCGATTTTGCCCGCCGGTATGGAGAAGCTGCCAAACAGCTGGCGGAATGGGTTGCAGCTGGTGATATTTATTCTGACGAACAAATTGAAAAAGGAATCGAGAATTTTTATCCAACTTTTCTCAAATTGTTTTCCGGTGAAAAGACAGGCAAGCTGATTTTACAAGTTAATGATTTATAGCTTAACAAATGGCAACATGGATCACCGCACGATCTTCGGTCACTCCTGTATGTTGCATTAATCAGAATGAAAATAAGGCGAGCTCTGATATAGAATGTTTTAAGAGTGAAATCCCTCTCGACATTTGATTTATAAATGTAAATTGTAATAATTATCTCAATGGAATTTGTCAATATAATTCGTAAACAGGACGGTGCTGTTCTGGAATTAAATCGCGGTAAAGTTAATGCCCTTAATCATCAAATGGTGAAAGAAATTCGTACTGCAATGGCACAACTGGCCAACGATGAGCAGGTACGAGGAGTCATCATCACTGGTAAGCCGCACTATTTCAGTGCTGGCCTGGACTTAATCGAGTTATATAACTATAGTAGGGAAGAAATCAGTGCATTTTGGCAGGACTTCCTTGGAATGACGGTCGATCTCGCAAAATTTCAAAAACCACTTATCGCAGCCATTTCCGGACATTCTCCGGCGGGAGGTGCAGTCATTGCGATTACCTGCGATTACCGCATTATGGTTCAAAGTGAGAAATATCTGATTGGTCTCAATGAGGTAGCGGTCGGCATTAATATTACCGACAGTATTTTTCAGCTGTATCAATTTTGGCTGGGAAAAAGGTATGCCTATCAATCACTACTCCAGGGCCGGCTATTTTCTCCGGCTGAGGCCATGAAAACCGGTTTGGTAGATCAGCTCGTAGACCTTGATGATCTCATGCCAGAGGCCGAACTAAAATTACAATCGTTACTTAAGGCCAATGATTACATATTAAGAGATACCAAAAAGGTCATGCGAAGACAGTTGCTAAAGTCAATCGATGTCGATATGTCGGAAACCATTAAGCAAAGGGTGGATTACTGGATGTCAGACGAAGCACGAGCCCAGCTGAAAGCTTTTGTAACCAATCTCACCACTAGAAAATAGATTGAGAAATGCGCATCATAGAAAATTACCAAGAGCTAGAAACCCGGGTAGGAGAGATGCTGACTAGTTCTTCCTGGCATACAGTGACACAAGAGCAAGTAAATCAATTTGCGAACCTCACGGGTGACCGGCAGTGGATACATGTCGATGTAGAAAAGGCCAGGAAATTGTCTCCATATAAAGGGCCAATCGCTCATGGTTTCTTCGTTCTTTCTCTTCTCTCGAAATTCTTTTTTGAGTCGATTGAAATTAGAGGAATTTCATTAAGTATAAATTATGGATTGAATAAAGTACGGTTTACCAATGCGGTACCGGTAGGAAGCCGGATCCGTGCTCAAATTTCAGTGATTGACTATAAAGAAATTCAACAAGGTGCCCGGGTATTTTACCGGGTCGTGGTCGAAATAGAGGGTGTAGAGAAACCCGCATGCGTCGCCGAAACCATCTCCCAAATTCATACGGGCGGAAATTAAAAGGGCGAGTCACACAACTTGACCTTTAACAACAACTTTTTTTATTTCAAAACTAACATCGGTGTCTTGCCGGATGTCTGCTAAAATCAGATCGGCAGCCTTACCGGGTGCGAGACTCCCTGTGCCAGGTTCCTCGTTATTTTCGAAAATGCCCAAGAGTCTGGCTGGATTTCCACTGGCAAGACGAGACGCCAAGATAATGGACTGATCAAGACTTAGGGCAGGATGATTCCGGTGCCAGACACCAGTTATTTCCCGGGTAAACCAATTTAATAGATTACTGAATCCCTGCTGAGAGGATAAAACACTGCCAAAAAGCGTGTCTTCAGCATTTACCATTTGTAAATACTTCTTATTGCTACTTACTGCTCCTTGCAGCCCAAAGAGTGAAAACTTTTCCAGGTGTGGTAAGCCGTTGGCAAACATGCTATCCGTGATCATTATAATGCGATCGGCTTCCTTTCGCGCAATGGCATCCCGCACATAAGCAGGATCAACATGGTATCCGTCACAGATCAACTCCAGGGATACCTTGTCTGACTTGAGCATGATTTGTTCCGCCCCTCCCATCCGGAAACTCTTGGAACTACTGCGACTGGGGCCATTGAAAAAATGGACAGATAGCGAAAGACCATGATCTACAGCGGCATTAAATTCATCACCATATGCTGCAGTATGACCTCCGGCCACAATGATCCGATCATGTGAAAGCTTTTCAATAAGTTTTAAACCTGGCTCCCCATGTTCCGGTGGCACATTAACAATTTTCAGCAGACCACCCGACGCATCCTGTAGCTGCTCGATGATCCCGACATCGACTTCGTAAAAGAATTTTGGATTTTGTGCACCGGCATAGACTGGATCTTTTAGGAATGTGCCCTCCAGATTAATGCCACCGATAATCTGATAATAGGGATATTTATTTTCCAGGTACTCCTTTAGTTGCTTAAATGCCTGCTCCAGAATATCGAGCGGTGCCGCCATAGTGGTGAGCAAGACCTTGGTGACTCCATGCTGATAATAAAATTGCAGAGCGTTTTCCAGCCCCGACCGGAATGCACTTTCACCTTGATCAAATGTGTCATGGGCTAAATCATATTTACCAAAACTAAAGTCAAATCCAGCTGCACCATGATTGTGAATATCGATAAAACCTGGCAAAACATATTTTCCCTCTGCTTCAATAATGTCACAGCCCTCTTCGACTTGTATGCCATGGCCAATCTCCTTAATCCGACCTCCGGTGATTAAGAGGTCACCCTTTTTGATTTTCTCGGCCAAAACCAAATTGGCATTTCTAATAAGTATAGACATGCTATCTATTTAATCTGCAAAATTAGCCAGGCGATCAAAATGAGTACCGCAACAAATAACCAGGCCAGCATGAATCCAAAAAAGTCTGTTTTAAATCGCTTGGAAAATTGAGACCAATGTGACCGTTTAAACCAGGTGCCTACATCGAGAAGCATTAGCTCTTTGTCCACAATTTCCGGCTGACCTGGTACCTGGTCTGAATGTGTATGCATTTTTTTAAAGAAAGCCGCCACCGCCTCAACCGGTTCATCGGGAGTGAGCTTACTTACTACGGTGAGTGTGATAAAGCCCGCCAGCATAGCCCAGCCAAATGGTTCGGGTGTCCATCTGTACACTAAAGTCAACTCTCCCGTATCACTGTAGTTGAGTATATAATATAGAACGAAGGCCACAAATACGGCGGCTCCAGCTCCGTATCGGTT
>JABDLW010000843.1 GCA_013001805.1 Saprospiraceae bacterium
TTGAATTCAAAATCTCTCATCCTCAGTCTCATTCAGGAGTTAATAGAGGTACCCATAAAAGATCCTGAAATTCTTACGAAAAACTAATGGGTTTATCCACAAGTGTAATACGATATTTAGAATAAAAGTCTATTTTTAGAAAAGCATAGGCAACCACCACACTTTTGTCTCAGTGCAGAAAAAACCGGAACAACCTCGTGTTCGTCGTCGGGACTATCGAATGAAAATAAATTAACATTTTACAAACCAATTAAAAAAATCATGGATTTCAAGAACAAGAAATTACAACACCTTCTTGGAGACAAGAAAAATCCGGTAAAAGGAACCTCAAATGAGAGCAGCAGCCGGCGCTCGTTTATGCAAAAAGCTTCACTGGGTGGACTAAGTTTGGCCGCTTTTCCAGCGCTGGATAGCAGTGAGCGAATCGAATATGCTACCCAAAAAGTAAGTCGTGCCTCAAAACCGAGTGATCTTAAGATAACCGATGTGCGTATTGCCGAAATCGGCCGGGGGGTTGTATTTCGCACCCCGATTGTACGCATCTACACAAATCAAGGAATTGTGGGTCACGGCGATGTTCGGGATGGTGCAGCAAAAGAATATGCATTATTTCTAAAAAGTCGCATACTGGGAGAAAATCCTTGCAATGTAGAACGCCTGTTTAAGATCATTAGTCAATTCGGACACCATGGTCGCCAGGGGGGAGGAGTTTCAGGTGTTGAGATGGCCCTTTGGGATCTGGCTGGAAAAGCCTATGATATTCCGGTATATCAATTATTAGGCGGCAAATATCGCGACAAAGTCCGGGTCTATTGCGACACAACCGTATCTCGGGATCCCCATGAATATGCCAATAGAATGCAGGAACGTATTGACAAGGGATATACCGCTCTGAAAATGGATATTGGCATCAATTTGATAAAAGATATTCCCGGGACCATTATTAATGCTCCGGAAGGAGCACTGAAACCATGGGAAAATGAATATCGCAACTACAATTTAACCCAACATCCCTTTACAGCTATTCAAATCACGGAAAAGGGACTGGAAAAGTTGATGGAGTACCTGCACATTATGCGGGAAAAAATCGGTTATGAAATACCCATGGGAACAGATCATTGGGGGCATTTTGGTGTCAATGAAGCCATTAAGATTGCCCAGGCCGCTGAAAAATATAACCTGGCATATATAGAAGACATCATTCCTTGGCATTACAACGAACAATGGAAAGAAATCACCATGTCAAGCGCTACCCCAACGCAAACCGGCGAAGACATCTACCGTCTCGAAGGGGGTTTTGATAAGCTGATCGAAACCAGATCTGTTGATATTGTGCATCCTGATCCTAACACTGCTGGTGGAATTCTGGAAACAAAACGTATCGGAGACTATGCTTCGAAACATGGCATAGGATTTATGCACCACCATGCGGCGGGACCCATATCCTTCCTGGGATGCGTACACAGCGCTGCCGCTACGGAAAACTTCATGTGGTTAGAGCATCATGCCGTTGACAAACCCGACTGGGAAAATTTAGTGACTGGTTTTGATGGTCCAATTGTAGAAAACGGCTATGTAACTGTGCCGGATAAACCAGGTATCGGTGTGGATTTGAATGAGGAGGTCGTGGAGAAATATTTGGTTGAAGGAGAAAAACTTTTTGCACCCACGCCGGAATGGGATAAGATTAGAGCTTGGGATCGACTCTGGAGCTAATCAATAAAAATGTAGGTCATTGGGATGCATCACGGGTGCATCCCATTTTTTTATGATCTTCCCATGCTTTTTCTCTTCCAGCGTTCAGCAAGTGTCTTGGCATACGCTGTTACTGAAATGGCAAACTTTAGCTTACCAATGCATCTCATTCAGATCTGAGATTCACCTTTTATCAATAAAATATGATGTTAATTAGAGCCTATTATTGCAAGAAGGCAGACAGCTGGTCAGGGACTCAAATTAAAAGACTCATTTTAGTTTTGTGTGGCTGCCTGGGAATTATTTATTTGGGAATCAGTCAAAACGCAGATAATCTGTATGATATTATTTGCGAAAAAGACAGCTTACTTTTTAATTCCGGCTTTAATAATTGCAACCTGGCGCCTTTTCATGAATTGGTCGATGAAGATTGCGAATTTTACCACGATCAAAATGGCTTCACCACTTCAAAAACTCAATTTATCGAGCAGATTGAACATGGTCTTTGTAAATTAGATTATAAAGCCACCCGTGAAATCATCCCTGGCACCATCGAAGTATTTCCGTTGAAGGCCGGCGACCGGTTATACGGTGCCATTCAAGAAGGTCGTCACCGGTTTTTAGCAAAATATCCGGAGAAAGACGCATTCGTAACTTCTGAAGCCCGATTTACGCATTTATGGCTGAAAGAGCAAGATAAATGGACATTAAAAAGAGTACTTAGTTACGATCATCAGCCATCACGATAAATTCCACTAATAAATACCAATAATATATGGACCAGAATATTACCAAATTTCAAAAAGCATTGAGTCGCATTGATCAGAAGAATAGTGAAGATCCCAATATGGAAACCTGGGAAGGAAAGGAATTTCCTAAAGAGTTGCTGTACGCCATGCGGATGTCTGACTGTCTTGATGCCTTCGAACCTAATGCCTCCGAAGCTCTTTTGCTGGCTGCCAGGGCACACCATATCGGACGCTGGAAAGTTGACCGCTCTGAATTTCCTGAAGGCAGATCGGGCTATCTAAAATGGCGCAATCATTTGAAGGAAATGCATGCGAAATGGACGGCAGAAATCCTGATGGAGGTTGGATATGACAAAGATTTCATTCAAGAGGTCTCCGATCTAATATTAAAAAAGGGTCTCAAGAAAAATGAGCAAACCCAGATTCTGGAAGATGTAATATGTCTCGTTTTTCTCGAGCATTATCTCGATGGATTTACAGCCAAAACTTCGAATGAAAAGATTATTGAAATTTTAAGCAAGACCTGGCGCAAAATGTCATCGAAAGGTCACAAATGGGCGTTGGCCATCAACTATCAAGAACCGGTCAAATCCTTAATAAACGAAGCAACAACGAGCAATACCTAGCACCGCAAGTACTTTACAAAGTATTTGCTACATTCGACAGAAATAAATAAAAATATGAAGAACAAATATAAAGTACTCGTAGTGGGTTGTGGCCACATGGGAATATCACATGCCAGAGCCTATCACGCCATTGACCAATTTGAAATCGTGGGCCTGGTAAGTCGAAAACCGGACAGCCGGAATAGGCTTTCTCAAGAGTTGGGTGGTCTGCCTACATACGCCAATTTTGAAGAAGCACTGGCTAGCAGTAATCCCGATGTTGTTTCGATAAATACCTACCCGGAGACACATGCCCCCTACTGTAAAAAGAGTTTACAGGCAGGTGCTCATGTTTTTATTGAAAAACCCCTGGCGCTGACTGTTGAGGAAGCTCAGGAGTTAGTGGATTTAGCACTGGCCAAAAATTTAAAAATGGTCGTAGGTTACATTCTTAGAGTACACCCTGCCTGGAAAAAATTTATTGATATAGCTCAATCTCTGGGTAAACCACTGGTCATGCGTATGAATCTAAACCAGCAAAGTTGCGGTTCGATGTGGTCCACTCATAAATCTCTGATGAATTCCATGTCACCCATCGTAGATTGCGGTGTACATTATGTAGATGTGATGTGTCTCATGAC
>JABDLW010000856.1 GCA_013001805.1 Saprospiraceae bacterium
CCATTTATTCGCACCAAATTCAGAGAATGGTCCAAAACATTTGACCTGGGTGAATTTGATCTGAACCGGACTGATGAAAATCTATTCAAGTCCTACCATGCCATGCTAAGTACCAAACAACTTTCGGATGGAATTGATAGCATCAGGTACCAGGTAGCTATTCTTAATTCCGAAGTACGGGAAGATATTTGGCGTAAAATGGATTTCTACAAATACGAACCGGATCTTGACACCTTAAATGCCAAACGAATTTTGCGGCAGCAAGGCAAGATGACCGGCGACAATGGCTTTTCGGTGGCAGATTCGCTGCTACGGGAAGGAGAAGATAAACTGCCAGTAAAATCAGTAGCAGCAAAATCTGTGAGTCAACCACCCGGGGGAACTCGAGCTACCATTTCACAAAAGTACTCCACTAATGTAATCATCACCCAGCCAAATCTCGATTCGTTATTAACTGCAGAAAGTATTGCCAGTACTTTTGCATTAAATAAGAGACTTACCTATATCGACAACGCAAGAAACGCAGTAAGATCCTCGAAAAATTTTCACTATGAGTACAAACAAAAACTTCGCAATGAGGCTGAGCGTAAACGACAGTATACCTATCAGTTGCATTCCAAATACGGAAATGCCCTTGTTTGTTTTATTTTTTTATTTATCGGCGCACCAATGGGTGCCATTGTGCGCAAAGGAGGATTTGGATATCCACTTTTAGTGGCTATTTTCTTTTTTATGTTTTTTATTATTCTTACCAAAATGTTTGATAAGCTTTCCAGAACCGGGCAGCTTGATGCTACCATGGCTGCGTGGATGCCTTGCCTTATCCTTTTTCCTATGGGCCTATTTCTAACCTACAAGGCAATGAATGATTCGAAGCTCTTAAATCTGGACCAATTAAGAATATTTATGGTCAAACTTGCGCAGCAATGGCCACTTAACTTATTAACCAAATCTTACCAGAACTAATACTATGACCGATATTGAAATTGCTCAGCAAATCAACTTAAAATCTATAGTTGAGATTGCTGGCCAGTTGGGGCTGTCCCGTGATGATCTTGAACTCTACGGAAACTATAAGGCAAAATTACCTCTGCATTTTTCACGAGATCTGGATCAACAAAATAAAAAACTGATCTTGGTTTCAGCCATATCTCCCACACCTCCCGGCGAAGGAAAAACGACCACTTCGATTGGACTGAATGATGCACTTAATCTCCTGGGTAAAAAGAGCATTGTCGTTTTGCGTGAACCTAGTTTGGGTCCTGTCTTCGGAATGAAAGGTGGGGCCACCGGTGGAGGTTATGCGCAGGTTTTGCCTATGGAAGATATTAATTTACACTTCACCGGCGATTTTTCTGCGATTGAAAAAGCCAATAATCTGTTGGCAGCTCTGATCGACAATAATATTCAAAGTCGTAATAGATCGCTGGGTATTGATCCGCGGACGGTGATGTGGAAGCGAGTGATCGATATGAATGATCGTGCCTTACGTCATATGGTGGTGGGCCTAGGTGGTTCCACCGGCGGATTGCCTCGTGAAACCGCTTTTGATATTACGGCAGCGTCAGAGATCATGGCTATTTTATGTTTAGCGACTGATTTTACCGACTTAAAAGAGCGAATTGGGCGGATCTTTATCGGATACACCTTTGGCAAGGAACCCATATTTGCAGCTGATTTGCATGCAGCGGGAGCAATGGCAGCCCTGTTAAAAGATGCCATCAAACCAAATCTGGTGCAGACCTCTGGGGGATTTCCTGCGATTATTCACGGAGGCCCATTTGCCAATATAGCCCAGGGCACCAATAGCGTGATTGCCACACGGACGGGATTGGCTCTATCAGATTACGTAGTCACAGAAGCCGGTTTTGGATTTGATTTGGGTGCTGAGAAATTTTTAGACATTAAATGTGTTTCCAGTGGTCTATCACCCAGTGCAGCTGTATTGGTGGCGACAGTAAGGGCTCTGAAATATCATGGAGGTGTCTCATTGAAAGAGATAAATGAACCAAATATTATTGGATTGAAAAATGGCCTTCCTAATCTGGAAAAGCATGTGGAAAACATGTTAAAATTTAAGCTAAAACCAGTGGTGGCAATTAATCATTTTGCAACAGATTCCGAAGGTGAGATTGAGGCTATTTGTAATCAATGTGAAAGACTGGGAGTGCCATATGCCATTTCAAAAGTCTGGGAGAGGGGAGGAGAAGGAGCAATAAAGCTGGCTGAAAAAGTAGCAAAAATTGCCGATGATAATGGTCAGGCTTTTCAGCCGCTTTATGACTGGCAATGGCCGGTCAAACAAAAGATCGAAATCATTTGTAAAGAAATCTACGGTGCAGAAGCGATAGACTATACTTTAAGAGCGCGCCAGGATTTACGTAAAATCAATGACTTAGGACTTAACGGATTGCCCGTATGTATCGCCAAGACACAAAAATCCTTATCTGACAATCCTAAATTACTGGGCCGGCCGGAAAATTTTGTGGTCACCGTTCGGCAGATTGAGATTGCAGCCGGAGCCGGCTTTTTGATCCCCATTACGGGCGAAATCATGCGCATGCCCGGACTGCCTGAGATGCCGTCAGCAGAGCACATCGATATTGATGCCGATGGCCAGATAAGTGGCTTGTTTTAATATCGCGATACACCAATGACATCTGGCACAAATATTCGTCGACAAACCCCCGGTCTGGAAATCATTTTTGAAAATGAATCCTTAGTAGCCGTGAACAAGCCGCATGGCTTACTGGTCCATCGCTCCTCAATAGCTGCAGATGCACAGGAATTTGCCTTGCAAATCCTCAGGAATCAAATTGGGATTAAGGTATATCCCGCACACAGAATCGATCGCAAAACCTGTGGTGTCCTTCTTTTCGCTAAATCTGCAGCGGTTAATCAGGTTTTGCAAAAATTCTTCCGGGAAGGCAAAGTTGTGAAGACGTATATCGCTATTGTCCGTGGTTTTGTTAATGAGGCGGGCGTGATCGATTATCCACTGGAAAATGGAGGTAAAGTCCAGGAAGCAACTACCACATTTAAAAGGATAAAAAGATTTGAAATCTCATTGCCATCGGGAAAGTTTAAAACTTCGCGTTATAGCTTGGTCCAATTAATCCCGTCGACAGGTAGATTTCATCAATTACGCAAACATCTGGCCCACATAAATCACCCCATTTTGGGAGATCGACCCCATGGTTGCAACAAACAAAACCGTTTGTGGAAGGAAAAATATGATATGACTACCATGATGCTATGGGCAAAGGAACTCAGCTTTTGCTTATCCGGAGATGAAACGATAACCATCTTTGCTAATGCCAGCCCTGAATTTGAACAATGTCTTGCACTTTTAGATGAGGGCAATATCATGACAAATTAAGCTGACCGGCATAGCTGGAGCCCCTCGATCTTCATCTTTATTTTTACTGTGTTTATTAAACCCTGATATGGAAAATCAGCATTTTGGTACCCGATAAATCCTACACTAACTGCACAAG
>JABDLW010000865.1 GCA_013001805.1 Saprospiraceae bacterium
AACCGAATGTTTGGATTTTAATTGTAACCGGAGAATCACCTATGAAACTGCCCAGGGGTATAATACGGCCCAGTTTTACGGCGTCGATAAGAAAAATGGGCAAGATCGCTATGTGGCAGGTACTCAGGACAATGGCAGTTGGGTGTCGCCGGCCAATCCTTCCCAGACCACATCGTGGAATAAAGCACCGAGTGGAGATGGTTTCGAAGCTGTGTGGCATTATACTAAGACAAATCAATTAATTGAGAGTTCTCAATTCAACAATCTCTTCCGCAGTGATGACAATGGCGCAAGTTGGCGTGCTCTGGATCTTCCTGGTGATGGTCCGTTCCTGAGTCGCGTAGCGGGGTCCCAGCAGGATCCGGACCTCATATTTGGGGTGACGGAGCAAGGTGTGATTAAGTCTCAGGATTTTGGAGATAGCTGGCAAACGATCAGTATGCCGGTTGGTTGGCGGTTTGAAGGACTGGCCACCCCAATCCGCATCGCGCTTGCCAATCCCAATATAGTCTGGACCGGGGCAGGTCTAAGGGAAAATTCAGAGGTAGCGATCTCTACAGACGGGGGTACCACATTCAACTTGATCAGCAGATATAGCGGTGCTACATTAGGCTTGATTACCAATATTGCAACGCATCCTTTCAAAGACAGTACAGCCTATTTCCTTTTTTCACAGGCAAATGGCCCCAAGATCATTCGCACTGATGATTTAGGAGAAACTCTTGAAGATATCACTGGATTTGTGACTAATCAGGAAGAGAGCACAAACGGGTTTCCCGACGTGGCTACCTACTCATTTTTAGTCATGCCTTATGATGAAGAAATTATGTGGGCAGGCACTGAAATCGGTCTTTTTGAAAGCACTGATGGTGGGCAATCCTGGGCCATTGCTGACAATGGACTGCCAAATGCCGCAATATGGGACATGAAAATCGTCAATGACCAGATTGTTGTAGCTACTCATGGGCGGGGTATTTGGACGGTCAATTTACCGGAGTTGAAAGATTATCAGCCACTATCCGTTGACTTTCTGGCGCCACAAATTTTGCTAGATGATGCTGCATTTGCCGGAAGAATAAGCGGAGAAGTTTCATTGAGATCGGCTGCTGATAGTAGTCAAATTACGTTTGACTTCGTCAACGAGGGTGAGAAGAAGAGAATAGAAATCGAATTACCGGCTAATGAAGCAGACACTAGAGTGAGGTTCGATGAGATCATTACCGAGATTACAGGTGAAGATTTTCTCGAAGTTACCGTTACCATATCCTCGTTTTCCGGATCTTCCACCTTGCGTTCTTTGAATACACAGGTAATTCATGCGGTGAGTTACGATCCAATTACCAGCTATTGGACAAACTTTGATGACGGCTTGCGTGATTTCGCACTGCTGGACTGGTCAATCAATACGCCGCTAGATTTGGAATCCGGAGCATTGAGCAGTCCTCATCCCTATCCGAATTTAGATCTTTCTATGGCTGTTTTTCAAAAGCCGGTTGTCGTGACTGCCAACAGTCAGGTAGATTTTGATGAAATCGTACTGGTTGAGCCCGGCGATAGCGAAGACTTTCCCTCTGACGATTTTTTTGACTATTGTCAGATTGAAGCAACAGCAGACTTTGGCAAAACCTGGGTAACTATTGCCGGATATGATAGCCGCGACAATCCCGGTTGGTTACAGGCTTACAACCGCGATGAAAATAAAGCATCGGTTGACTTATATGTACACCGATCATTCAATGTCAGTGATTTTTTTAATGAGGGCGATACAATTTATCTACGCTTTAATCTATTTTCTGATCCCCGGCTGGAAGGCTGGGGTTGGAGTATTGATAATTTTGAAATCAATGGAGAAGTTACGCCTGTCGTTGAATTTGAGGGTAATCCACTTGAATATCATGTCCTGGGGAATCCCGTTTCGGATCAATTGGTTATTGATTGGCAATCTGCGAAAACGATAAATCTAAATGTGACAATTGTTTCTTCAACGGGGCAGATAGTCCTTGCTGAAAAGCTCCTCATTAATGGTGCTCACATCAGTGCCTGGAACGTTAGCGAATGGTCTTCCGGAGCTTATTTTTTGATTGTGAACTCTGGATCTGAATTGAGTTCGGTTAAGTGGATAAAGCTCTGAAAACTAAACTTTCTTGGTTATTTCGTGACGATTAAAGCGACTTTTCTAATCTTTGTCAACTTCTGAAGAATAACTCTTTAGATTAATTCCTATCATTAAAAATAAGTATGGATTACCTCGATCAAGTGTCTGAATTAATTGTGGCTTACGCACCGAGAGTATTGGGAGCAATAGTTACGATCCTCATTGGTTTCTGGCTAGCTTCTTTTTTGGCAAGCAAACTCAAAAGAAGGCTGCAAGTAAACCCAAGGATAGATCCATCACTAACGCCCTTTCTGGTTTCATTGGTCGCAATTTTTATCAAGATTTTAGTGCTTTTAAGCGCAGCCAGTATGTTTGGCCTGGAAGTAACCTCATTTGTGGCGATCTTAGGAGCCCTTGCTTTTGCCGTTGGTTTGGCCTTGCAAGGCAACCTCAGTCACATGGCATCGGGCATTTTGATTTTGTTTTTCCGGCCATTTAAAGTGGGAGATTTTATCGTTACTCAGGGTTATTCCGGAACAGTTTCGGAAATCCAAATATTTAATACGCTCCTGGTGACATTGGATAATAGAGTAATTATAATTCCCAACGGAGCAATTACTTCCAATGCTATCGAGAATTTAAGCATGAATCCCACACGTAAAGTTCCCATGACATTTGGCATTTCTTACGAAGCAAATATTGATTTGGCCAGGAAAATTATCCAGGAAGTGGCAGATGAATGCCCTTTAGTTGATCATTCACAGCCGGTTGATATTTGGGTGAGTGAACTCGCAGATAGTTCCGTTAATTTTGCGGTAAGACCATGGTGCAAAACAGAGGACTATTGGAAGGTTTATGGTTACATGCATGAGTACATTAAGAAAGCCTTTGACAGGGCAGATATTGGCATTCCCTACCCTCAAATGGATATTCATATGAACAAGCTCAATTAGCTTAGAGGTAGCTTAGGTTTTTTTGAAAGCTTTTTCCCAGGCTCGGGGGCCGAAAAATTGACAAGAAAGGCTGGCTATTTCTGCACTTTGTTTCAAAGCAGCTTTAAAGTCGCCCTTTGCCATTAATATGTTATAAGCAAATGCCCCATGAAAAATATCTCCGGCAGCAAGGGTATCGATGGCCTTCACCCGGCCAATAGGTAATTCGTAACGCTTACCCTCTTCGTGCACTTCAATTGGATTAGCACCTTTGGTAATCGCAAAAGTCTTTATGTTTAACTTTTGCATATACTCGAGAATTGACATTCCATGAGCAGATATAAATCGCTCGGAAAAAATCGGAAAATCCACCAGCTTTAATAATTCATCTGTTTTATACTTGTAGCTCCCACCATCGAAAACCACGGGCAGCGAAGGCGGTTTATTTTCTAAAATTTCAATAACCGTGTCGCCATGAAAACCATCCAGACAGCAAACATCATAGTCAGCTAGCTTAATATTAGGGAGACAAATCTCTTCATGGGCTAAAGAGGTCGGAGAAGTTATTACGGTGCGAAGTCCGGAAGAAATATTCACAAGAATAGATGAAATGCTTGGGATAAATCCCGGGTCTTTCGTGAGATCGAAATGGATCACGTGATAACTCGCCAATTGTTCCTTGATCTGAGCAGCCCAAAGATGTTCGCCGACCGGAGAAATCAAGGTGGCCTCCCCACCTAAGGTTGCGAAAGTGATTGCAGCGTTCGTAGCTGGCCCTCCCAGGGTGAGCAATTGATGAGAAACATTGGTCTTACTATCTTCCTCAGGGAAATGCTTCAGTGGATAGATCAAATCTATTGTTGTCGTACCTATAAACAGACCTCTCATAAATGGAAATGTTGATGGTGGAAACTTATGAGATGCAATGCTGAAATCTCATGGCATGCGTTACGCCCGGTATGCATAATGTAGTTATTTCTCCTCTAGCATCCCGTCGGCATGCACCGCAAATCTGCCTTTGGCACGATCGTGCACCTGATCATTTTTGGGCCAGGGCCATCCGCCAAACTGTGTGCGTCTAAATTCAGCAAAAGCATCCTGGATTTCCGCTTGGGTATTCATCACGAAGGGCCCGTGTTGTGCCACTGGTTCGTTGATGGACCGTCCCTGTAGCATTAGCAGGTAACTTCTGGTATGTCCATTTTGAATCTTAAGCTCTTGATTCGACAATATCTCGATCCGGTTGTTTGCCTTTACCTCAATACCATCAATTTCAAGGTTAGCACCTTTGTAAAAGTATAGGGCTCTCTTCGCCGATTCATGAGAAGCTGGTAATATCCACTGAGCCTTTGGATCCATTTCGATTGTCCAGATGGCCACATGGTTAGCCGCATCTGCTGCCCATGAATTGGGAGTAGGCTTAGGGGCATTCTGATCCTCAATATTTCCCGCAATTAAATCAATGGTGGTTTTTAAATCGTTGGCATCGTTATGAACAATGGTTGGAATGCTATCCCTCCATAACATCTTAAAATGTGGTTCAACCATTTTGTTCTTCTTCGGAAGATTAAGCCAAATCTGGAAGAGTTCCAGTGGATTCTCTCGATCCTGCCTGAGTAATGGAAACATTTCTGCATGGAGAACACCCCTACCTGCCGTCATCCACTGTACATCTCCATCGCCAAAGCGACCGGCAGCTCCCAGGGAGTCGGAATGGTCTACCAGCCCGGTTTTTGCAATCGTCACTGTTTCAAATCCGCGGTGGGGGTGTTGTGGGAAGCCGGGTACCGTGGAACCATGATACATGCGCCAGGGTAGTGAGGGATCGAAATCCTGACCAATATGATGGCCATCCAATGGTGCTACGGGACCAAAATGATCATTCCCGGCCGGATAATCATCTTTATGATAGGCACAAAAGAGAAACGGATCTATTGTTTTCCAGGGAAACCCCAGGGCTGTCACTGCGATAATCTTATTAGACATAGCATTTATTTTATAGTGAAAGTGGACATATTTTGGTCAGTATGTAAACTCGTATTTAAGCCCCTTTGTTTAAAAAGGAGGCGGCGAGTTACTGTCACGAATTTCAATTTCCATGTGATAAGTAGTTTGTGCACATCTTGAACTCTGTGCTCCAGGCGGACTCGCAATTTATTAAGCTCAATTTCGGACAAACTGTACCGGTTGGGTCCAGGCCATCTCAAAGTTCAGGTCTTCGATTGGATTCGGATGAACTTGATCAGACATAATTTTCACCCGCACGAAAAGATAATTTTCATCGACCATGAAATGGGCACTGGACCCATTGACTGAATGTAATATCCGGGAATCACTTTCTCCCTCCAGGCACCCAATAAACTCAATGGTGTAATTAACGCCCTGTTTTTCTTTGATGTCTAGAGTAATTGTATTATTTGAGAATTGGTATGCGGACAGTTCTACACCAGTAGAGGCATAAAAATCTCCATTTTCTAGTGCTGCGATCAGATGGTCGGCTTGAAGTGAATCGGCATAGACCATAATCCAGCCCCTTCCTGCATTACTCCATTGTTTGCCTTGTCGATGGTAGTTG
>JABDLW010000889.1 GCA_013001805.1 Saprospiraceae bacterium
TGCATCCGGATAGTAGGTTGGCCACTTCCCGGTTCCCCTTCTCCACCCAAACTCCGCGCCGCTCACGGAATGACAAATGCGGATTGGACGATACCAGGGCATACCAAAGTCCCATTCCATATCGGCATCAAATGCAAACAGCTCACCATTTGCGTTGAAAGCAATATCAAATGCATTGCGGAAGCCGACCGCTATCACTTCCCATTCTGATCCCAAAGAATCTGTTCGTGCAATCCAACCTCCCGGAGCCATCACATCCACTGCATGTCCTCTCGCATCGGGATATGGCGGCAACAGATTGTCTTCATCCCAATGTATGGGAACCCGGCTGTTTTCTTTTAATTTGTCGGGGATCATGGTGTGATTACCGGCAATAAAGTAAATATCATCACCGGATGGACCCAGGATGAAACTGTGTGGACCGTGCTCCCCAGCACCATCCAATTCCAATAGCATTTCCTTGTGATCCAAAATCCCATCTCCATCCCGATCGGTCAAGCGATAAACACCACTTCCACACTCAATGGTGTCTGCCCACTGGCGGTTGACCGCAACATACAAACTATTAAAAGCCCACATGAGTCCATGCGCATAGCCAATTTCCAGATCCACACTATCAATACTGGTTGAATCCAACACCTCGCCAATGGCCGGCCGGTTAAATTGATAAATGTCTCCAAACTGGTCTGAGGCATAAAACCGGTCATCCGGACCTTCAGCCAGTGCAACCCAGGTGCCCATATCATGATCACTGGGACGGAATAATTCATCCAGTTCAAAACCGTCAGGTACAGTGATAACGATTTCATCTTCGTCCTCTTCACCATTGTCTGAAGTTTCACCAGGACTGCATCCAGGGAGCAGGAAGAGAGCAATCAGTAAACAGGCATATACAGCAGGTGTAATCCGCAATAGTTCAAATTTTGTTTTCTTCATCGCACCAAAATACAGAATTGCTATTTGAATAAAAGCAAATGTCAGCACTTTCTAGCATCGATCTGCAAATTGGAAGATTAGATAAGATCGCAATGACTTACGGATCAATTTAATCGGTCATACTTTTATCCTCTAACAAATCCGGGCGACGAGTCCGGGTTCGGTTCATCGCATTTTCCTCCCGCCATTTTTCGATCGCAGCTTCATTGCCCGATAGAAGTATGGGTGGCACTTGCATTCCCTTAAAATCCGCTGGACGTGTATACACGGCGGGTGCCAGGAGATCGTCTTGAAAACTATCAAACAGAGCCGAGGTCTCATCATTGAGAACTCCCGGAATCAGACGACCTATGCAATCAACCAACACGGCAGTAGGTAGCTCCCCGCCAGAAAGAACGTAGTCGCCAATGCTGATCTCACAAGTGACAAAATGCTCACGGACGCGTTCGTCTATTCCTTTGTAGTGACCGCTAAGAATGAGGAGGTTTTCACTTAGGGACAATTTATTTGCCAATGCCTGTTTGAGTGGTTGCCCATCGGGGGTCATATAAATGATTTCATCGTAATCACGTACCTTCTTCAGTGACTCAATCGCACGATAAATGGGCTCAATCATCATAACCATACCCGCTCCACCACCATATTGATAGTCATCGATCTGTTGATGTGGTCCCAGGCCAAAATCACGTAAATTAATGACATTGATTTCCAGCAATTTGCGTTCCGCCGCCCTTTTGATAATCGAATGCTGAAAAGGACTGTGCAAAAGGTCCGGTACTGCACTTATGATATCAATACGCACTGTGATTCTTTTTATTAAATGAAGCGATCTCGAGTTTACCTATCCATCATTCACCTGTCATAGCCCCCGCATAGTATTCCAGGAAATAAGGAATGGTTCGAATTCCCTGGTAGAAATTGAATACACCAAAATGCTCATTGGGAGAATGAATATCATCAGAATCGAGTCCAAAACCCATAAGGACCGTTTTTACTTTGAGAATATCTTCAAATAAAGAGACGATGGGTATACTGCCTCCACCACGGGCAGGAATCGGGGTCTTACCGAATGTTTTTTCCATGGCTCTGGCAGCAGCTTGATACTCCACACTATCTGTTGGAGTTACCGCTGGCTTACCACCGTGATGCGGCGTGACTTTTACTTTTACTGCTTTGGGAGCGATTTGCTTAAAATGCTCCGAAAATAGTCTGGTAATGGTGTCGGGGTCTTGATGAGGAACTAACCGCATGCTGATTTTAGCAAACGCCTTAGCTGGCAAAACGGTTTTTGCACCTTCCCCAATATACCCACCCCAAATGCCATTTACATCAAGCGTAGGACGTATGGAAGTTCTTTCAATGGTGGTATAACCTTCTTCTCCCATCACCGCAGCAATTTTCAAGTCATCCATGTATGCTCCTTCATCGTACGGTGCCTCGTTCATGGCCTTCCGGTCTTCGGCCGAGATTACGTCGACATCGTCATAAAAGCCAGGAATCGCAATATGCCCTTTTTCATCTTTGAGTGAGGCAATCATCGTCGCCAGGACATTGATAGGGTTGGCAACTGCACCGCCGTAAACACCCGAATGCAAATCCTTTGCCGGCCCCTGGACTTCCACCTCAACATAACTCAATCCACGCAAACCGGTCGTGATACTGGGTGTGTCGTTGTTAATTATTGCTGTGTCAGAAATCAAAACTGTATCGCAAGCCAGCATTTGAGCATTCTTCAGACAAAAACTCTCCAAATTATTAGAGCCAACTTCTTCTTCACCTTCGAAAACAAATTTAAGATTGCAGGGAATGGCAGAACAGCGGTCCATGCTTTCCAGGGCTTTAATATGCATAAATAACTGTCCCTTGTCGTCACAAGCGCCTCTGGCAAATAT
>JABDLW010000001.1 GCA_013001805.1 Saprospiraceae bacterium
ATATCTTTTCCCCGGCTCCGTCGCACGGTGACCTGCACTCCTAATCTTGCCAGGGAATGGGCAAACACACTCAAGCGATCTGCAGAAGTTTTGATCATATCAAAGCCGGAGATCGGATTGTATTCGATGATGTTAACTACCACAGGAAATGGACTACAAAACCTTGCCAGGTTTTGAGCATCAATGGCTTGATCGTTAAAATCTTGAAAGGCGATATATTCCAGGGTGATCTTATTTTGAGTTTTTTCGTAGAAGTATCGCAGTGCATCCTGAAGTATGGATAGATTATTCTGCTCATTTATGGGCATGATCTCATTGCGTTTTAGATCATCTGCGGCATGAAGAGAGAGAGCTAGATTTACTTTTACCTGATCATCGGCCAATCGTTTGATCATCTTGGCGATACCTGCCGTGCTCACCGTAATCCGTCTTGGTGACATATTGAGTCCATCCGGAGAAGTAATGCGCTCAATAGATTTTAAAACAGATTGATAGGCCAGGAGCGGCTCACCCATGCCCATATAAACGATATTGGTTAACGGATGATCAAATGTCTCCAGGGCTTGTTGATTCACCTTAAATACCTGATCAAATATTTCGGCCGGGTCAAGATTGCGTTCGCGTTTCATCTGTCCGGTAGCACAAAATTTGCAACTGAGGCTGCACCCCACTTGCGAACTAACACATACCGTGTATCTTTTATCACTTGGAACGGGGATCAAAACCGACTCAATCAAATGTCCGTCATGTAATTTAAACCGGGTCTTTATGGTTCCATCCTGGCTGCGCTGGGTCTTGTCGATAGCTAAAGACCTGATTTCGAAAAACTCCGGAAGTCTTTGGCGCAGAGTCTTGGAAAGATCCGTCATCTCAGAAAAGGATGTGGCACCTTTTTGCCACAGCCACTTCCAGATCTGGTTGGCGCGAAAACGTGGTTCTTCCAGCTGCTCCACCAAATACGTTGCGAGTGCTTCTTTCTCAAGTGAACGGATGTCGATTTTTGCTGCCCCTGCTGCCATGCTGCAAAGATAGAAGTAGTTGTCTGATATTGGTATATAGTATGAATCTGGCCAGATACCAGCGAATCAAGTATCTTCGTTCTACTGGTTAGCTGTTACCTATTTATGAATTTCTATCAGAGAAAGGGTGCCTGGAAAGTATACATGTTAGTAGCCGGAGTACTGACGATGATTGTGGTTATGCTGTATACAAGCTTTCTGGCTACTAATCTGCGAATAGGCGAACGGAATAAGGTTGAATTGCTCGTCAAGGCCTATGAAGATCTGGCCAAGGATATGGATGATGTAAACCGGGACGTCACCTTTTCATCGGATATAATTGAACGGAACAGAACCATTCCTCTCATTATGCTCAATGAGCAAACCAACGAAGTCACCGCACAAAATTTTCCGAACGTTGTTAATGAAAATGACATTTGGCTGGAGTTAGAGAAAATTCGTAAGAATGGAGGTCAACCCATTATTTTTGAGGGTGAAGGCACCAGGCAAAGTGTCTACTACAAGGAGTCGACTTTATTAACCTACATCACTTATTTCCCCTACGTGATCCTGCTATTTTTGCTGGCTTTTATGGGCATGGGTTACCTGGGACTAAGCTCTGCCCGACAAGCTGAACAGAACCGGGTATGGGTGGGCATGGCAAAAGAGACAGCACATCAGTTAGGTACACCCATCAGTGCTATCGTGGCCTGGATTGAACACTTACGTGGGATGTCAGAAGATAAGCCAGATCAATTAGAAATTCTTGACGAATTAACCAATGACGTGGCACGTTTGGACTTGATTGCTGACCGATTCTCTAAAATCGGAAGTGCTCCCAATCTGGAATCAAAAGATATTTACCGGGAACTGGAAAAAGCGAAAATCTACATGCAACGTAGAGCATCCCGGAGGGTGAAATTCCAATTCCCAGATGTGGGATCAGAGCCTAAATATGTCAATATCAATGCGCCTCTGTTTAATTGGGTTATGGAAAATCTGTTGAGAAATGCTTTGGATGCGATGGATGGTGAGGGCTTAATCAAGGCAGAAGTATATGAAGATCATGGCATGGTTGCCATCGATGTCAGCGACACCGGTAAGGGAATTCCTTCATCCAAACAAAAAACGGTATTCCAACCAGGATTTACTACAAAAAAACGGGGATGGGGTTTGGGATTATCTCTGGCTAAGCGAATCATTGAAGAATATCACGAGGGTAAAATTTTTGTCAAGCACTCCGAGCAAAATCACGGAACCACTTTTACCATTAAATTACCTAAGGGAGAGGAAAAGACCAAGCCGGTTGAACAGCTACAGAAAAGCAAGCAATTTTCCTAAACCTTGATTACTTCCAATTAGAAACTGAATCCAAGTGAAAGTTGGTAGGTGATCTGCTTATCCACATCATTTTGCAGCATCGGAACATTATTTGAAAAAGTCTTATAAGTCACATCCAAAGACTTTTTAGTAGCATCCACCAAACCAAAGTTCCCTCTGAGACCAAGATACAACCCTTCATTTATGTAAAACGACACACCAGCCAGCCAGCTCAGATCGAGAAAGTTGTATTTATTTCCATCGATTTCGGGAAACTCATAATAACCACCAATTTGTGAAGGAAGGCGAATAGTCTCGTTAGCAATCTTAATATCGATTCCTCCAATCGGTGTGGCCTCACCGGCTTTATCACTGATGTAATGTTGATCTAAATTGAAAGTAAACTCACTAATTTGTGGATTCACTCCCGTAAATTTCAACTGACCTCCACCAAAAGAACCCACTAACAAGGAGATATTGATACCCGTACTCAACTCAAATCTCCCAAATCGTCCATATGCCAGTAGCGGGAAATCCAAATAATTATTTGAGACATTGATGTTCATATTGCGTGTACCGGAGACCAATATTGGATTGGTTTCCCTTTGCACAAAAAAAAAGGAAGGACCATTGTAGGTATATTCACCGCCCCTCTGGTTATAAACAAATTCACCCTTTAGGCCAAACAAGTCGGTTAGTGGGTACTTAAAAATGATACCGATATGAAAACCGGTACTTCCTCCGTAGGATTCTTCTTCCTCCAAAGGACCACTGAAAGTGGAACTGTTAAGACCTGCTTTAAAACCGTAACTTAATCGCCCCTGGCCCTCAACCGGTGCCCAAATTAGTATTGCAAGGATCGTGAGGCAGGCCAGGCGAAACTTTAGATTTTTCATTACTGATTTCATATACGCTTGATACTTAGGATGACAAAAATAAGCGAAACCTTCATTCTATAGATTAAAATGACAAATTCCACATCATATATTACAAATCACTATGATATGAAAACGATAGAATACTACATTTGTACCAAGTGCATATCGAATTCATGAGTCGACGTAACAAATTAGAGAAGTTTGCTGAGTTGCTTACGTTTAAGAACGTTTATCAGAACTACTACCACAAAGATCCCACATTACGTCACCTCCATGGAACCATAGTGGAACGCAAGGGCAAATGGTCGACTGATCATTTCGGCAATGCCAATCCCATCGTGCTGGAACTGGCTTGTGGCTGGGGAGAATACTCTATCGGTATGGCCCGGCAGTCACCCACCACTAATTTCATTGGTGTAGATATCAAGGGAAATCGAATCTGGAAAGGGGCCAAACTGGCATTAGAGGAAGGACTGCAGAATGTTGCTTTCCTGCGCACCCGGATTGAGCAAATAGATATGTTTTTTGATCCCGCTGAAATCGCAGAGATCTGGATCACTTTTCCCGATCCTTTTTTAAAGGACAGTAAAAGTAACCGAAGACTTACTGCTCTTCCTTTTTTACACCGATATCGCAACATCCTGAAACCGCAAGGCTTACTGCATCTCAAAACCGATTCGGATGAATTGTATGAGTTCACCCTGTTGACTGTAGAGGAGGCTCCTTTTTTCGAATTGCTCTATCACAATGACGATATTTATAGTGAGCCGCTGCAGCATGAAGCTTTGCATATAAAGACTAAATATGAAGCCATGCATCTGGAAAATGGACGGACGATTAAGTACGTTCAGGTCAGGCTAAAAGATATGGGGCGATAAACTGACGTTGCGGGTGGGAAGTCAAGTGTCTAACTATGACAAATTTGCATAAACCGCTGAACATCAACAATAACGAAAAGGCAGGCTAAGTCCCTTGGGCTTCTATCAGGAGGCGTGTAGCAGACATTTCCTCGATTATATCGAACCTACTCTAAAGAACACTCTTCGGCTTGTCTGTCTTGAGCTTGTAGAATGGCTCAGTGCGACTCTACTTCTTTTAATGTGGGTGTAGTAGGATACACCCAATCTATCATCCAGTTTTTTGATTTTTGTAAAAATGTAGTAACTCAGTCCTTACTGTCGACGCTCCAAACTTATCGCCCTACATGAACCAGCAGGACCGACACATCGGAAGGTGATACACCACTGATCCGGCTGGCCTGTCCAATGGTACGTGGTTTTATTCTGGTGAGTTTCTCCCGGGCTTCAGTGGAAAGCGACGGAAGTGCATGATAGTCAAATGTGTCATGTAAACGTACCGATTCGAGACGGTTCATTTTGTCTACCATCTCTTGTTCCTTGTGAATGTAGCCGGCATATTTCATGTTGATTTCAGCCAACTGCAGAATTTCTGAATCGTATTTTGTCAACTCGTAATTTACCGTTGGCAAGGCTTTTCTCAGCGCTTCGATAGAGATATGAGGTCGTAATAAAATGCTATGCAGTTTCATTTTTTGTTTGATAGGAGCAGAATCATTCTCCATCAAAAACCGATTTAATTCTTCGGGTGCAATGCTATAATTCTCAAAGAATCGCACAATTTCCCGGGTCAGCTCTTCTTTTTCCAGTACCCTGTTGTATCGTTCTTCCACATGACCCATTCCCAGGTTTTTTACCAGGGGAGTCAGCCTGATATCGGCATTATCTTGTCTGAGAAGAATCCGGTACTCAGCCCGGGAGGTAAACATGCGATAGGGTTCTTCAGTGCCCTTGTTTACCAGGTCATCAATCAGTACTCCAATGTACGCCTCCGATCTTTTCAATACCAGTGGTTCCATTTCGTGAATAGCCAGGTGTGCATTCAAACCTGCCATCAATCCCTGACTTGCGGCCTCTTCATAACCTGTGGTACCATTGATCTGACCGGCAAAGAACAAGTTTTTTATCAACTTGGTCTCTAAACTGGTGGTTAGTTGGGTAGGTGGGAAATAATCATATTCGATAGCGTATCCGGGCCGGAACATTTTTACATTTTCAAATCCTGGCACCAATTGCAAAGCCTTGTACTGCACATCTTCGGGAAGCGATGAGGAAAATCCATTCACGTAGATTTCGCAGGTATCCCACCCTTCCGGCTCGACGAATAGTTGATGCCTTTCTTTATCGGCAAACCGGTCTATTTTGTCTTCAATTGAAGGGCAATATCTTGGGCCAATGCCCCTGATGCGACCATTAAACATTGGTGACCGATCAAATCCTGTACGAAGAAGATCGTGTACTTTAGGGGTAGTATAGGTGATATGGCAGGGACGTTGCTGAGTTAATGCGGGCGTTTCGGTAAATGAAAAGCGTGCGGGATTATCATCACCTGGCTGGGTCTCCATACGGCTCCAATCCAGTGAGCGACCGTCTACACGAGGTGGAGTCCCGGTTTTCATTCTACCGGATTCAAAACCCAACGAAACCAATTGCTCGGTAATGCCAGTGGCCGCTTTCTCCCCGGCACGACCTCCTCCAAATTGTTTTTCACCGATATGGATCACGCCATTGAGAAAGGTTCCATTGGTCAGTACAACGGATTTCGACCTGATCTCCAACCCCATTCCAGTCCTCACCCCAACGGCTCTTCCATCTTCTATTAACAAACCATTGACCATCTCTTGCCAAAAGTCAATATTCTGATTTGCTTCCAGCATCATTCTCCACTTTTGAGCGAAAAGCATTCGGTCACTCTGTGCTCTTGGACTCCACATGGCCGGTCCCTTGGAGAGGTTCAGCATCCGAAACTGGATCATCGTATGATCAGTGACAATACCCGAATAGCCTCCCAGGGCATCCACCTCACGCACAATCTGACCCTTGGCAACCCCACCCATAGCCGGATTGCATGACATTTGCGCGATCGTCTGCATGTTCATGGTGGCCAGTAGGACTCTGGATCCCATATTGGCAGCAGCAACAGCTGCTTCGCAACCGGCATGTCCGGCTCCCACCACAATCACATCGTACGTTGGAAACATATCCTTGAATTTAAGGACGTCTAGTTAGTGCCGGATTCTTCCACTAACTCAGCTTCAGTAAGTGCATACATCAGGCGGTTTATATCAGTAGCGTTTAGCTCCAATTTGCCACGCAATGTGACTTGCTCAGCTGAATATTCCACGGGGTTGGATGCAAAGACATCCATAACTGTTTCAGGACCAGCACCTCCACAAAAAAAGCACATGGTGTAGGGAAAAGCTGAGAAAATGAATTCTTTATGACTCTTATAGCCTTCTACAGGTATGATATATCCTTTTACCTCAATTATCTGACCCTCCATAGCCATAATGTCTTCACTAAAGACCGGAACATCTACTTTGAAGCCCATCAGTTCATCGTACTGTTTGGTATAGGTGATCTTAGCCAGGGTCTTCCAGGTGCTTTCCTGGGCCGATGTGGTCATTATTACGCTCACTGAGAGGAAAAAAAGAATGCCAAACTTCCACTGCATAGTTTTCCGATTAGATTGTCAATTGAAAGATTAACACTAGAAAGCGACGTCTGGTTCGCAGCCTATTGTTAAGAAGCACACAAAGTTATGAAAGTTTCCATGATCCAATAGCCTCTTTCAGCCTTCACTAAGTGTATCAGATATGTCCGTCCTAAACGCCTGGAAGGCGGGTAAGAGGGCGGAGACAAATCCCACCAGCAAACAACCAGCCAGCAGCCACCCCTCTTCCTTGAGGAATATTTTTCCACTTATACTGTAGCGGTAAGCATCCTGCATTTTAGTTGCCAACAATTCTATCGAAAGGTGACTCAGACAAATACCTATGACATATCCAAGGCAGGCGATCAAAAGCCCCTCGAACAAAATGAGCAAGAAAAGTTTGGCCCTTCCCGCGCCCATCACCCGCATCAGGGCTAATTCATATTTTCTGTCTTTCAATGATCCCAGAAGTGATATGAAAATACTCAGTCCCGACACAAAAACAATCACCCAGGCCAGCATTTTTAAAGTATCCATACCCACACCCATCATGCTAAATAGTCGATTGATTTCGATAGCGGGAGTAGCGGCTTGCAGTGGCGTATTTTGATTAATGTTCCGCTGCATATTCAGCGTCTGAAAATTACGATTCTTAAACTTCAATAAAATAGAGGTAATCTGTTTGTCGGGATAGGAAAGCAATGGCTCGCTATAAGCTGTCAGATCTGCTGCATGATCTTGGTGTGCTTCATGATCGTGCTCATGATCGTGCCCGTCTTCATCATGGTCGTGATCTGGCTCTTCTTGTGCTGGTGCCGGTGCGGTCTCGTGCTCGTGGACCATCCAGATAGTTGGAGTGGTAGTTAAAATCAATTGATCTATCACCGCACCAGAAGGAGCCAGGATGCCAGCCACTCTAAACGGCTGCTCACTTTCATGCTCGAAATCTGCTGAATGATCGAATCCATGGGCGCTGAAAAAAGTGTCACCCAATTTTAGTGACAGAGCCCGGGCTACATCGGCACCAATAGTCACATCAAAATGATGTTCAAATAATTGTCCTTCAGCTATTTTAGCCTGATACAGCTCTACCAGCGAATGCGTAGTTCCGACGATACGAAAGTTGCGGTAATTATCACCCAGAGATAAGGGAATCGCCTCACTTATGAGTGGATGCCCAGGTCTTAAAAATGCCTGTGCGTCTTTAATATCAATATTTCCGGTGGGATTATCAATGTGATACATGTTGCAGAGTATCAATTGTAATGGGCTACCTTTTGCTCCAACCACCAAATCGATACCGGCTAGATTTTTTTCAAACTTTTCCTCAAATTGACTATTTAGAAGAAGCAGTAGAGAAATCAATCCGACGCCCAATGCGAATAAAATGACACTGAGCGTCATGCTCAGGGGCCGGTTTATCAAATTCTTCCAACTGAGTGCGAGTGTATTCATATCAGTTGTGGTTTTAGTTCGATCGATTTCTCAAAAACACTTTTTAGCCGGTTGTCATGCGTCACAATGAGGAGGGTGATTTGTTCGGCAGCTGCCTGCTCCCGCAATAGGGATATCACTTCCTCGCAGTGGTCATCATCAAGTGCCGAAGTGGGTTCATCTGCCAGGATCAATTTTGGTCTGTTGACCAGGGCACGACATATTGATGCCCTCTGCTGTTCTCCAACGCTAAGACGATGTGGTCTGGAATCAGCCTTATCAACAATACCCAGGCGTTTCAGGATTGCAACAATGCGATCATCATCAACCGGAAGACCCGCCAATGTTTGACCTAACCTTAAGTTTTCTTTCACTGTCAATGCCCTCAAAAAATGTGATTGCTGAAATATAATGCCGATATTCCGGCCACGGAATGAATCAAGTCTGCTTTCTCGCATGGTGCTGATGTCTTGTCCATCAATGAGAATGGTACCGCTGTCCAGACGCCGCAAACCTCCCAGCAGATGTAGTAAAGTAGTTTTACCACTGCCGGATTGACCTAACAGTAACCATTGTTCTCCACGGGAGCACTCAATGTCAGGAAAATCCAACTTGGTCGCACCCTCTTTAAAGGTGAATTTTAAATCTCTCGCTTCCAGCATGCTTTGATTATTAAAGTAGAGCCGCACCAAATACTCCGGCACTATCACCTAGTTTTGGCTGAAGAAAAACAGTATCCAAACGGTTATTGAAAACAAATTGTTTTACCCGTTCCACTCCTTCGGTATAAAGTAAATCAATATTGCCAACTCCACCGCCCAAAACGATGGCATCCGGATCGATGATATCGATCACGTTGGCCAATCCTTTCCCAAAGAAATGCAGAAGACGCTCAATAGTTTCAGAGGCAATCGGATCATTTCCCGCTATGTGACGATTGACGATATCAGGAAGTTTCCGTTTCTCCTCCGATCTGCCGTTATAGTATTTTTGTAATGCGGTGCCAGAAATGATGTTTTCTACGCACCCGATGTTGCCACAATAACAGGGGCCGGCTGAATCATCGAGATAAGTATGTCCCCATTCACCGGCGATTCCCTGCCTTCCGGTTAGCAGTTTTCCGTTGACTACGATGCCACCACCCACGCCGGTGCCCATTATTACACCAAATACGACCTCGGGGTTTTTAAAATGTGATGGCACCGCCCCGAGTTTTGCCTCGGCAAATGCAAAGCAGTTGGCATCGTTGGCCATGTTAATCTCCACCCCGAACAGATCCTGTAGATCTCGCAAAAGCGGTGTGCCATTGAGGACGGTGGTGTTGGAGTTCTTCATTGTCTGTAAATGCGGATCAAGAACTCCCGGGGTACCGATGCCGATCTTTTGCGGTTTTAATCCCGATTTTTCTTTGAGCAATTCTACACACTTACCGATTTGAGAAATTATGTGTGGATAGCCTTTTTCACTTTCAGTCGGTACTCTTAATCGTTCGATAACATCGATTGAATTTGCATCTTTTAATATCACCCCTTCGATCTTGGTGCCCCCCAGATCAATTCCCCAAATTGGTGCTGCCATAAGTTATTATGTGAATAAATTAAAATTGAATAGAAATTTTTAGCAACTTAGCTATTCAATTCAGATTTTTTGCGCCATGCGAATTTAAGTTTTCTTTCTTGATTTTCCTTTTAGCAGGGCACTAGCTGCATATGTCACGGCTGCCAGCTCTGCTTTTCCCACGAATTCTAAGTAATAAACATTCGCATGAAGAAAATTGCCACATTATTTTGGTATGCCGTCAAGGGTGAAGAAAAGGACTTTGTCACTGGGAGTATAAATCGGGCGATCGTCCTTTTGTCCATTCCCATGATCCTGGAAATGATCATGGAAGCCCTGTTTGCTATCGTAGATGTATTTTTTGTTTCTCAGGTAAGTGTTAATGCGGTGGCAACGGTGGGATTTACCGAATCAGTCATCACCCTGGTATATTCGATAGCAATCGGTCTTAGTATGGCCACCACCGCTATGGTGTCCCGGCGTATCGGTGAAGGTGATCCGGAACAGGCTTCGGTTGCAGCCGTTCAATCGATCATTATTGCACTGGCCTTTTCTCTGGTTATTAGTGTGATCGGAGTTATCTATGCAGGTGATATACTGGCCTTAATGGGAGGTAGTGCCGAATTGATTGAAGATGGAATCTGGTACACCAGGATCATTTTCGGGGGCAATTTTGTCATTATGCTTTTGTTTTTACTCAATGCCATCTTTCGTGGTGCCGGAGATGCCTCGATTGCTATGCGTGCCTTATGGTTGGCAAATATTCTCAATATTATTTTAGATCCCTGCTTCATTTTTGGTTGGGGCCCGTTTCCGGAACTAGGGGTGGCGGGTGCAGCCGTAGCGACCACTATTGGCCGCGGTGTTGGTGTTCTCTTTCAATTGTATGTTTTGGTAAATGGCCGGGTTATTGTAAAAATCGCACGACGACATATCACCATAGTTTGGCGGATTATCAAGAGGTTGCTTAGCGTATCCGTTGGAGGCATGGGGCAATACATCATTGCCTCCGCAAGTTGGATTTTCCTTATGCGCATCATGGCTGAATTTGGTGAGACCGCAGTTGCCGGCTACACCATATCCATCCGCATGATCATCTTTGCCATCTTGCCGGCCTGGGGTATGTCTAATGCGGCAGCTACACTCGTAGGACAGAATCTTGGTGCCAATCAACCCGACCGGGCGGAGACGTCGGTATGGCGATCGGCTTTTTATACGATGCTGTTTTTACTGTCCGTGTCCATTATCTATTTTCTGTTTGCCACACCCATGGTACGTTTTTTTCATTCCGATCCTGAGGTAGTAAAATATGGAGTAGCAAGTTTAAAGATCATTTGCCTGGGCTACGTATTTTTTGCTTACGGCATGGTGATCAGCCAATCATTTAATGGTGCCGGAGACACTCGCACGCCGACTATTATGAATTTTATTTCCTTTTGGCTCTTGCAAATTCCACTGGCATATGTCATGGGCATTTATTTAAATATTGGCCCTAATGGTGTCTTTTGGGCAGTAGCAATTAGTGAAACTATTTTGGCGATTATGTGTGTCATTTTATTTAGAAGGGGAAAATGGAAAACAGTAGAAATCTAGCGGAATGTTTTCGTTATGTAAATCAATCAAGAGAATGATATACATGGTTAGAATTAACAGTAGCAAATGCACTCACCTTCTATTATCAAATTAAATATTTAAAGGAGAAAAAGAATATAAAATAACCCTGCATTCACCGATTATAAATCGTATCGTCTACCACATCCACTCTTATTCTTTCCTGACGGTTGGCCAGCTCCCAGACCGTGTGAAAAATATGTTTGGTGACTGCCTGGTACTTCTCAAAAAGTATTTTACCCACCGTGTCGCCTGGCTGATGGTAGTCGCTATGCACCCCACTAAAAAAGAAGATAGAAGGAACTCCTTCTTTGGCAAAATTATAGTGATCAGACCGGTAGTAAAACCGGTTTGGATCATTTTTAGCGTTGTAGGTATAGTCGAGATTCAGAAAAGTAAAAGCTTCATTGGTTGCTTCATTAATCTGATGTAAATCGGTGCTTAATCGATCGGAGCCAATCACGTAAATGTAGTGTGGATCTTTCTCGTGCGGGCTGTCGGTCCTACCAATCATATCGATATTAACATTGACGACCGTATTACTAAATGGCACCACCGGATGAAGTGCATAATATTTTGAGCCAAGCAGTCCCTTTTCTTCGGCAGTGAAGAAAATACACATCACACTGCGTTTGGGTCCCTGCCCCTGCTTTTTGGCTTCGACTATCGTTTCCATAATTTCCAGGACCGCAGCGGTACCGGAAGCGTTGTCATCAGCACCGGGATAAATAAATTTCCCTCGCTTTCCCAGATGATCATAGTGAGCGGACAACACCACAAATTCATTTTTTAATGCCGGGTCGATGCCTGGTATCACGCCGAGAAGATTTTTACTGTACATGGCATTGCGGGTGAGGTGCTGACTTAAAGACATATCTACAGGCAGATGTAATGGCCTACTCATACCTGTCTGCATCAATTTTATACGATTTTTAACAAAAGTCTTTTCTTTTTCCCCGATGATCGCTTTGGCCATGTCCGGGGAAATGTAAATCGTGTTTGGTACAGACGGGGCAGCGACCGGAGCAAAATGTAACGTTTGGGCCATTACCTGTGGTCTGTTGGTACTTATATTGGTGCGTAAATTGGGATCGACGACCAGGACAACACGAACTTTCTTATCTGCTGCCACGGCAAGTTTCCGGTCCAGATTGTGGGCCCAATCCGATAGTTCCCTACTACCGGTGATATAGGAAGTACTGTCTTTTTTTAGGGGTTCACCCGGATATATCATGATTATTTTACCTCTCAGATTGGCTCTCCGGTAATCGCTGTAAACCGGGTCATCAATGCCGTAGCCGCAATAAATTACATCCTTAATATTTAATTTTGGCAGGTTGGCGTTTTGCTCTTTGAAGCATAGAAAGTCCTTCAGGTGTTCGTATTTTTGGCCGTTTAGCTCGATAGAAAGTTTTTCCCATTGCACATAGCTAAAACCCACATCCTGGTAGTATCCTTTTAGATTTGGATGTCGCTCCACTCCTATATCATTCAGTCGGCTCATGAGGTATTGTGCAGCTTTTTCCAGACCCGGACTTCCGGTTTCCCTGCCCTCAAATTCTTCGGAAGCTATGCGTGTCAATTGTTCTTTTAATTCTTCCTGGGTAATGTTTTGAGCAAAGAATGAGGCGGCAAACGGATCGGCTTCAAGAGCAATCTGCGACCATCCGCTGGTGGCAATTAAACAGAAAATCAGAAAAAGATGCCGGTTGACATTTTTCTTGCATGAGGCAAAGAGATTCAATTGATTAAACACCATTAATGTTTTATTGAATAATCGTTGGTAAGGAAATATGTCGGAGGTGATCCTCGAAGTGTAACCTGGACAAGAATTCATAGCAATTATTGGAAGTAACCCATGTACATCTCTCAACAATGGTACCAGTGTTGCCCTGTGTTTTGCCCATTTTTTTAGATCGACCCGGGCAAGCCGGAATATTTTAGCAATGGCTGATTTTTTTCACTCGCCTGGCGTGTCTACCCGCTTCAAATTTCGCTTTTACAAAAGTGTCTACTACATCGATGGCTTTTCGCTTAGAAATAAAACGTGCTGGTATACAGACGACGTTCGCATTATTATGCTGCCGTGCCAAAGATGCCAACTCGGTATTCCAACAAATCGCGGCGCGGATGCGTTGATGCTTATTAGCTGTCATACAAACACCATTGCCGCTGCCACAAATAAGTACGCCCAATCTGGCCTTCTTTTCTTCAACAGCATCAGCTACCGGATGTACAAAATCGGGATAATCAACCGAGTCCGTAGAATCTGTTCCAAAATCCTGGATGCGGTGACCGGCACCTTCCAGTAATTTTTTGATGGCATCCTTATAAGGAAATCCCGCATGATCACAGCCAATTGCAATTTTCATAATCTATCCTTTTACAGCGGCAGTTTTATAAACTTCGAATCTGGATTTTAACTCATTTACGTACTCTGTATCTCCCTGTTGTGTGGCAAGACGTTCCAACTCATTTACCGCTTGTAATGCCGATCGTTGGTCCTCGGCAAAACCCATATTAAAGTCCTGGGGTGAGAGACTCTGGTAAAACTTCAAATATTCCTGCATTTCATCTGCTAATATTTGCATATGTTTCTTCGCCTGATCATAACCACCGGCTTGTTCGTAAATGCGTAATAAATTAAGGATGTTATTGTCATAAGGAAAATTCATATGCGGGAAAGCCTCAAAATATTTATTGACTAGATCAATTGCCTTTTGATTTTCTCCCTTGGCAATAAAGTCATACGCGGCACGCTCGATTAATGTTTTATGTGCATAATAACTGGGTAAGAAACTGCTGGAAACAAATTGATCATGTTGATCAAAACCGCCCCATTTGAATTTGTTCATCACCCGGTCGTAAACTTTATCCGAGTCAATTCCTCCGTTACCGTGAATTCCAAATTGGGCTTTTTGTCCCGTTGATTTAATAGGCACAAACCTGAGCCCTAATCCTTCTAGTCGCATGTAGTCACCTAGTCCCATCAGTTTACTATCCCGGGTAGTTACACTAAAATAAATGGGTCGATCATACATATTGTTGTAAAGAATATCAAGAACTGCCAGTTCATCCTTGGTCAAACTCCCATCGGATATGGTGACGGGTATTTGCGTCTCAATCCGATCAGCTTCAGCGGGTGAAACCCAACCCGATTGGATTGCCCGATTCCTGTCGATATCAATGAGCATGGTTTTAGTGGGTAAGTAACTCTTAAATTCGCGACCACTACTGCTCGGAAGCGGATGATCTTCGCCCATAAATTGTAATGCAGCTGCCATTGATCTGGGCCTTTCATCAGCGCCGTTGGGGAACAGCAGATAATTGCGGTTTGATCCTCGATAGGCATCTTCCGAAAGGCTAAATTTTATTGGCGGTGAGTTATTGACCTTACGACGCGTGTGATTGATATACCAATCCACTGCTATTAAGCTAAGATTCACCACGCGCACATCCGTGCGTATACCTTCTACCTCCTGTGCATACCACAATGGATAAGTATCATTATCACCGTAGGTAAAAATAATCGCGTTGGGATCACAGCTTTCTAAAAAATTATTAGCGTAGTCACGAGCTCCGGTCAGATGTCGACGACTATGGTCATCAAAATTTTGAAAACCCATCAAAAGAGGAGCGATTAGTACAGCTGCCAGGGCGATGGGTGCACGCGATTTACCCATGGGAAATCGCATCAGCATTTTATGCAATGCAATAACCCCCATGCCGATCCAAATACAAAAGGTAAAGAAGGAGCCGACTAACACATAGTCCCTTTCCCGGGGTTCATTGGGGGGTTGATTCGAATAAATGATAATACCTATACCGGTGATGAGAAAAAGAGCTAAAAGTCCCAATGTGTCATTTCGCCGGGTTTTCCATTGATAGATTAATCCCATCAATCCAAAAATAAACGGCAATAAAAAGTAACTATTTCTAGATTTGGCATTTTTCATTGTGGATGGAAGCTCACTTTGATTATAGAGCAAGATGTCATCTACCCCAGGCAGACCGGTCTGCCAGTTGCCGCGTTTCAGATCCCAACTAAAAAAACCTTGCTCACCATTTTGCCGACCCGCAAAATTCCACATAAAATATCGCCAGTACATCCATTTGATCTGGTACTTCCAAAAGAAGGCAATATTGTCTCCCATACCGGGCTTGCCCGACTTCCTATTCATCCACAATCGATATAATTGCTGGCGCTGGCTATCGTTATGACCCATCCGTGGGAAGAGTGTTTCATCTGATGCTTTATATTTAGGAGTGACCTTATAATCTACGATTTCATAGCGGTCCCCTACACGTCCATATTTATCTTCTACATCAGTGCTTATTGCTTGAGCATCAAAATAGGGACCTTTTACCAAAGGTCTTTCTCCGTATTGGTCCCGATTTAGATAGGGAAGGAGCCGATGGGCATCTGAGGGCTCATTCATGTTAATAGGTGGCCCTGCATTGGCTCTGATGACAACGATGCCAATAATCGAATAACTGATCAGTACTAGGGTGAAACCTACCAATAGTTTTTGAATTATGGCATTCTGGGTACGATGGGCATAGCGGTAACCGGCATAAAGCACGCCAGCAATGATCAAGAATAATGGAATCAATCCACTATGGAAAGGAAGACCCATACCGTTTACGGTCAGCAGCTCGAGTTTGGCCCAAAGACTGGGTATCCCGGTAATAATAAATAGCTGAATCACAGCCAGTAGCACCACACCCACTCCGGCTGCTGCCAGCATGCCTAAAAAAGTATGCTTCTGGTACTTTTTGAAATAATAGAACAGACCGATGGCGGGAAAGGTAAGAATACTCAGCAAGTGAACGCCTATGCTCAAACCGGCAGAGTAAAAAGCAAAGATCAGCCAGCGGTCATTTTGAGGTTCATCAGGTAGTCCGTACCATTTGGCGGTTGCCCACATAGTCAGCGCCGTAAAAAAGGTTGAAAGGGCATAGACTTCACCTTCCACTGCCGAAAACCAGATCGATGAAGAAAAGGCTGTCGCCAATCCGGCTACGATGCCGCTACCAACGATCAAAAGTTTTTCATTCGCTTCAGGTTCTTCCGTACTCCTGCCAATCAAAGATAGTCGTGCAAAAATCATAGTGATCCATGCTACACACATCGCTGCAGCAGCAGAACTCATTCCACTTAAGAGGTTGACGGCAAAAGCAATGCGTGAAGGATCACTGGAAGTGATGTCTCCAACCCAGGCAAAAAGTCGACCCAGCATCACAAAAAGTGGTGCTCCGGGTGGATGGACTACCTGCAGTTTGTAAGCTCCTAAAATAAATTCTCCGCAATCCCAGAGACTGCCAGTACGTTCGGCAGAAAAATAGTAAACTATAAAGCTGATTAAAAAAACCAACCATCCCCCGGCATCGGTGAGGTTGCGAAAGCTAAATTTCTTCATCTTGGCGCGTTGTGCAAAAGGGCAAATTTAATAATAAATGGGACGATGTCTCTTATACCCATAATAAAAATCTCTAATACGTTTCTATATTCAATGTCGATGCCGCCCGGACATCACTCTTCCCATGAGTTTGGCGTGAGCATCGGCTTCATTTGATTTCATGACCATTCGCATTTCAACCGGTATGATAAGGTGTCGATGGACGGCATACATATGTGTTGCAGCGTGCAAATCACCTGATTTTATTGGCTATATCATAAACTCTCAACCCATAAAATAATTGCATAGCCATAAAACATATTGTAATTTTCAATCCATTACAAAAGAATTTATGATTAAAATACTCTTGGTGGCAGGTGCTATCTATCTCGCAATCAGACTTTTGAGAAAACCTGCACGGCTTAATTCTCAGAATATTTACAAGGTTGAAGAAGATCAGGATGTGGAATACGAGGAGATTAAGGAGGAATGATTGATTTTCCCCACATCAACATGGGTGAAATCCTTTGTTATAAAACGAACCAATTTCTAGCTTTCAATAAACCTAATGGCATACCTGTGCAATCGAAGGAGGGTCGCAGCCTCCACCATTTTGCCAATGCCTATGCTAAAAGGCCTTTGCATCTTATACATCGTATTGATCAACCGGTCAGTGGTCTGGTATTATTTGGCAGGAATGCGAAAGCTGCAGCATCCATAAGTGAGCAATTTTCCTTAGGGCAGGTGCAGCGGAAGTATTTTGCGGTAGTTGCAGATAAACCCGATGTGCCGGAAGGCAGTTTGCATCACTTCCTGGTGCATAACAAGAAGGTAAATAAAAGCATTGTTGCCGATACAAGCGATCCGGAAGCTAAGGAGTGTAGGCTGGATTATCGCTTCCTGAGAAGCAGTGAGTCTTATCATTTAATTGAAATCAGTTTAGAAACCGGCAGGCACCATCAAGTCAGGGCGCAGCTAGCCGAAGCCGGGATGTTTATCAAGGGGGATGTGAAGTACGGTGCAAGGAGGGCCAATAAGGACCGGAGCATTCATTTACATGCAGCAGAAATGCAGTTTCGACACCCGGTCAGCGGTGAGGTTATAAAGCTGGTGGCGCCTTGTCCGGACGAGGTACTATGGAAAGCGCTGCTGGAATGACGACTTCTTCGAATCACGAAATGACATTTGGTAGTTATTCCATATAGGTTTCATTCGATATACGTAAGATGTATCCGTCTGCTTCATCAGTCCATACATACAATGCTCCATCCGGTCCTTCTTTCACTCCTCTCAGGCGTTTGTCGAGATTGGTGAGTAACCGCTCTTCACCGGTGACCTTTTTGCCATCCAGCTTGAGCCGGATTAAATGCTTACCTCGCAGACAGGCCACAAATAGATCATTTTGCCATTCGGGAATCAATTGACCACTATAAAAACAAATACCCGCTGGTGCTACTGCCGGATCCCAATAGTAGACCGGTTGCTGCATGCCATCAGCTTGGGTCAATCCTCCGTTAACCGGTTCGCGACTATATTCCAGACCATAAGCAATCATCGGCCAACCATAATTAGCGCCAGGAAGGATATGATTAATTTCATCACCGGCACGCGCACCGTGATCACTCGCCCACAATTCACCTGTGATACCATGAAAAGCCAGACCCTGCGGATCCCGAAAGCCATATGCCCAGATTTCCGGCAGAGTATCAGCGGTACTTGCAAATGGATTACCCGGTGCTGGATTCCCTTCTCGATCAATCCGGATTATTTTGCCAAAAGCAGAATTCAGTTTTTGAGCCCTGACTCTCACTCTGGGTTCAAATCGCTCACCAAAAGAGACCAGGAGATGTCCTTCCGGATCAAACAACAGGCTGGTTCCATAGTGCATCACACTTCCAACAGCCGGGCCGGCACGATAAATAACGGTTACATCTGTCAAAGATTTTTCGTCTTCACTCAGATAGGCCCTGGCAATAGTAGGCGTAAAACCGGTATCAATTTTTTCCGAATAAGACCAAAAGACCTCACGGCTTTCAGAGAAATCAGGCGCAATAGCGATATCCATTAGTCCTCCATCTTGTTGAAAATGAATGGGTAATATGCCTTTAATCGAATCTCCCAACGTACCATTTTCATTGACAATCCTGACTCTGCCGGGTTTTTCTGTTACGAGGTAGCGTCCATCGGGAAGGAAGGCCAATCCCCAAGGGCGATCCAGATTTTTTGCCAGGGTATCGACCTTAAAGATCGTTCGTGTTTTTACAGCGCTAATTCTTGTTTGTCCGGGAAATGCCGGATTTTGACCTTTGGCTTCCGGTGGCAACATTTCTACGCCAGTGGATATTTCCAACGGTGCATCCTGGAGTGGTTTTTCTCCCGGGATAGTGTTTTTGCAATTGATGAGCAGGAGGGAACAGATCATGATCCGCCAGCAACTATTTGATCGAGACCAGTCAGGCATTTTCATAGAAATGATAAAAAGACCGGAAAGTACGAATATTTCATTTTCAGTAAAGTCACCAAATCTTCTAAATCAGTAGAGCCTAACTATATTGCTATTTAATATAGTCAGCATAACTTCTCCAGGTAATTGGTGTCAGTTGAGCAGACTGGAGTAGATCATTTATTCTAAATGCGTCTTGCTCGAAAGATTTAAACTTTTCCTCTACTTCCAGAAAGTCCCTTTGCAACTTTGCAGCTTTTCCCGATTGCCGCTCTGATGGCCGGCCAGGGAAAGTGGAGATACTGTAATATAAAGTAGATATCTCCTCGCGCAATGCTGCTTCTCCCTCCGCGACATAAAAATCTCCCTCTAACGATACCAGTGATCCCTTATATTTCTCAACCTCAGCGCTAAAATCTTCCAGTTCTCGCCCCAGGTTTTGATCGATGGTTTCGACTTTTTTCGCACCTACGTGCATATCTTCCAAAGCATAATAGATGTAACCCAGTTGATTCGTCATATCATATAAGCTACTGAGAGTTTTTTGCTGCATTTTGCGATCGGCTACGGTATAGACACTTTTCGGATCGGGTTGAAGAGAAATCTGATGTTCAAATGTTTCCTTGCCTTTGGTAATCCTTACCAGATAACTCCCTTCTAATAATGCCGGGGTGATAATCGATCCTGCCAACGCCATTCGGTTTTTGGTTGGTGCGGCTTTGGGTGGGGGCAACCTGAGTGGTAACTCAACCAAATTGATTCCACCACTTTTTCCGGGTGGAAGTTCTTTAATCAGTTTGCCCTCCTCATCAAAGACTTCCAATCGCATGCGGCCAAAGGTGTGACGACTTTTCATATAGTAGGCGATCAAGGCTGATTGCGATGGATTTTCACCGGTGAAATTTCCAGCGCCACCAAATGGCAGACCACTTCTTGGCATTTTAATTACGGCATCTGGTAGGTCAAAAAAGGTAAGCGTACTGGAGAGCATCCCGGAATCTATCTGCCTAAGGGGTGTGATATCATCGACAATATAGATGCCACGACCATGCGTTGCGATGACAAGAGCATGTTCTTGCGGATGGATTGCCAGGGATCTGACTGCTACACCTGGTAAATTGTTGTCAAATCTTTTCCAGCTCTTACCCTGATCAAGACTTATGTACAAGCCAAATTCCGTACCGAGAAACAACAAATTTGGGTTCACAATGTCTTGTCTGATTACGTGGGCGTAACCCTTTACTATAGGACTACTAAGTGCTGTCCAGTTTTTCCCCAGGTCCATAGTCATCCAGACATATGTGGATTTATCCCCCTGTCGGTGGCCATCAAAAGTCACAAATGCCACATGGCGATCAAAGGGGCTTGGTTCGATATGAGTGCACCAGGTAAAAGCAGGTAAACCACTAATATTCAGGGCAACGTTTTTCCACTGATTGCCACCATCCTCGGTGACTTGTAGATTGCCATCATCAGTTCCCACCCAAATTACCAGACTATCATGGGCTGATTCGGCAATGGTGTAAATGGTCGTGTTGTTTTCTGCAGTTGAGTTATCCAGGGAAAGACCTCCTGACTGAAACTGTCGCTGTCTTGACGTATCATTTGTAGTCAAATCAGGAGAAATGCGGGTCCATGAATTACCCCGGTCTTCCGATCGAAATAAAAATTGGGCACCAACATATATACGCTCCGCATTGGTAGGGCTTAGATGAATGGGTGTATTCCAGTTGAAACGATATTTAGGTTCACCCTCCCGGGGAAGCGGCTTGATATCCTTTGATTGACCATCACGCTTATCGTAACGCACGAGATTGCCGCCTTGTGATTCCGAATAAATAATGTTCGCGTCGGTAGGATGCCGGAAAGAATAGAAACCATCACCCCAATTAGATAGGAACCAATCTGAATTAGTGATACCCCCGGCACTTTGTGAGGGGCCAAACCATGAACCGTTGTCCTGAAGTCCTCCATAAACATTGTAGGG
>JABDLW010000003.1 GCA_013001805.1 Saprospiraceae bacterium
GTTGTGACCGGGATCGCATTCATTCAATTCATAACTACCATTGGAGCGGCTTCGGCCATTGTTATTCTCATTTTCAAGGATACCATCCTTGGTTTCGTGGCCAGTATCCAGGTCTCTATCAATGATATCGTGCGTATTGGCGCCTGGATCACCTTCGAAAAATATGGTGCCGATGGTGATGTCATCGAGATCAATCTCTCGACGGTCAAAGTTCAGAACTTCGATAAAACCTTTACCACAATTCCAACCTATGCCCTGATCTCCGATTCGTTCAAGAATTGGCGCGGCATGAAAAATTCAGGCGGAAGACGTATTAAACGTGCTTTAAACATCAAGTTAGATAGTGTTAGCTATTTAACTAAAGATGAGGTTAATAGCCTTAAAAAAATTGAACGGATTGCTGCCTATTTAGAAACGCGTCAGGCCGATATTGAAGCATTTAATTCCAAGCATAATGTTGATAAGGAATTGCCCTTAAACGGCAGAAATCTCACTAATCTTGGCGTCTTCAGAAAGTATGTGGAAACCTACATTGAAAATCATTCCGCCACCAATAAGGACATGACGATCATGGTACGGCAGTTGGCACCAAGTACCCAAGGCATTCCTCTGGAAATATATGCCTTTAGCAGTGATAAACGCTGGCAGAATTATGAATACATCATGGCCGATATCTTCGATCATATCATTGCCGCAGTGCCCTATTTCAACCTGGAGATCTTTGAATTGCCAAGTCATTCAACATTTGTCTCTGCTGAATAAAAACCCTAGTACTCAAATGTTAATAGGAAAAGTTTTAAACTTCCTTCCGAAGTACTTCCAAAGGTGGACTTTTTACCCTTGAAGCAGATTCTCGCTTCAGGGTTAAGATTAACTATAAGAATTACTGTTTACATGCTTATATTTCCTTCCTCAGAACCTCTAAGGGTGGACTTTTTAAGACACTTCTTATGTTACTCAGTCCGATGAGTAAGACTAAAGCCGTAATGCCCGGTAAGAATAAGAAGAAAGGTACAGCTGATGGTACAAAGGGTTCATCAAACAATAAGGTGGCCAATAACTGGCTGCCTGCTAAGGACAATAAAATACCAACCAGACTACCCAAAATTCCTAAATAGAAATATTCCAAAGACGTGATCTTAAGGATCTGCCTGGCCTTGGCACCCATAGTACGTAATAATACGCTCTCCCGGATACGCTGGTATTTACTGGTACGCACCGAACCGATAAGTACAATGATTCCGGTCAGTATACTAAAAAAGGCCATAAAATTGATCACCCAGCTGACCTTGTTTAATACGTCCTCAACGATAGTGTACATCTGCCGAAGATCGATCACAGAAACATTTGGGAATTTTTTTACAAGTTCTCGCTGTAATACAGCCGAACTGGGAGCATCAGGCACAAAAGCCGTGACCACATGAAATTGAGGTGCTTCTTCCAAAACGCCTGCCGGAAAAACGATCATAAAATTCATTTGCAATTGCGCCCAATCTACGGTACGAATACTGCCAACTGTGGTTTCCATCAAAACGCCCTGTACATTAAACACGACCTTATCCCCTACAGCCAGATCGGCGTTTTGAGAAAGATCGTCTGAAATTGAAATAACCACATCCTCACCGGTAGATAAAGTGGGCGTCCACTCCCCTTTTACGATCTCTTCGGAAGCGATGATCGAATCGCGATAGGTCGTTCGGAACTCATGATTCAACACCCAACGACGAACATTTGATGCCGTGTCTTGTCGGATGTCATTGACTAATTTCCCCTTAATGCTATGCATACGCATGGTCACTAATGACAATTGATCAACAATTTTTAGCTCTTGTTGTGAAATGGTTTGTGCAACGGCCTCCTTCTGATCGCTCTGTACATCAAGCATAATGACATTCGCTTTGTCACCTGTGCTGGAAAGCGCCGTTTTAGCTAACAGAATATCTTTGGTAAAATACAATGTACTGATGAGGAATGTACCTAATCCTATAGCCAGAATCAGTACCATCGTTTGATTGTTTGGCCTGAATAAGTTCAATAAACTTTGGCGTGCCGTATAGGTCCAGCTCGAAGGATAAAAGCGTTTTATTAAGGTCATGGACAACCAGGCAATGCCCGCAAGAATGGCAAAGGTGATTACGACACCTATAACAAATGCCATTGCAAAGGTAACATTGCGTAATAACCAGAATGAAAAGGCAAAAATGAATAACAATATGGCTAAAAATATCAGGATGCGTGCTTTTCGCGGCTTTCTTGAACCGTTCTGGTTTACACGTAATACTTCCAGTGGCGAAACATACCAAGTACTGAGCAAGGGTAACAATGCAAACAGTATCGACATTAAAATACCCAAAGCCAGCCCCATAAGAAGTGGCTTTAAGGTGATGACGACTTCAACATCAAAGGGTAAAAATCCTCTGAGTATATATGGAAAGGTTTCTTGTAATAATACGCCCATTAAAGTCCCGAGAATACCACCTAGAAGTCCCATGCCGGTTACCTGAATCAGGTAGATCAAAAACGATTGTTTTCGGGATGCACCAAGACATTTTAATACGGCAATGGAGGTCAGTTTTTCTTTGATATAGATATGCACCGAACTCGCAATGCCAATACATCCCAGGAGTAAGGCAATAAAAGCTGCAAGGTTTAAAAACTTACCAAAGTTATCATAGCTGCGCCCCAAGCGCTGACTTGTACTTGTATGTGTATCGATATCGGCATTTTCGGCATCCAGTATCGGATCGACCTTTTCATCCAATAGGACGAGATCCATGTCCGGGGCCATAAAATAATACTGATATTCCTTTCGGCTGCCACGTTGCAATAAATTGGTCTCGTCTATTAAATCAAATGGAATTAGTACCGGAGGTGCAACCGCAGATGAAATAGCTCCGGAACCCGGAATCGATTTTAATGCGCCCACAATGGGTAAGGTCAATTCACCAATTTTAATAGAATCACCAACTTCAACATCAAATTGTAACATCATAGTGGCATCAACAACTGCACCACCCTTAGATTGATAGCTGCTTCCTGCTGTTTCCGGTTCGGTTGTGAGATTACCATAAAACGGAAATCCACCTTCAATACCACGAACGCGTACCAACTTGGCACCACCGTTTGGAAATGCCGCCATGGACGAAAAAGTGACTTCGGAAGCATCGGCACCACCTAAGGAATCGATGATTGCCAGGGTCCGCTC
>JABDLW010000004.1 GCA_013001805.1 Saprospiraceae bacterium
AGACCCAGATGATGATGGAATTTCAAATTACTCAGGAATACCTCGGGCAGGGCACTCATCTGGTTTATTTGAGACCATTGTTTAAGGAAGTGCTGGAGGCAGACACTTACCAGGAAGGCGCGGGATCGTCTGTTGGTAAAATCGTAGATGGATCTCTCAACAATCAAAATACTACAGCCATCGCAGGTGTTGCCAATATCGGGACGGACCGCAATTGGACCAGTCACCCGTTTGCTCAGTCAAATTGGTATGCTTATGGGAGACTCGCCTGGGACTATGAAACCTCTGTAGCAACCATCGCGGAAGATTGGATCAGAATGACCTTTTCCAATCACGAAAATACAGTGACCAATATCAAAAAAATGATGTTAGAATCGCATGAAGCTGTAGTGAATTATATGACTCCACTTGGACTGCATCATATCATGGGAGCAGGCCATCACTATGGACCCGGTCCCTGGGTTGATAAAATGTCGCGGGCTGATTGGACCAGCGTTTATTACCACAAGGCTGACAGCATGGGTATTGGATTTGATCGTACCGACAGTGGTAGTGGTGCAATCAGCCAATACAAAAGACAGGTGGCACGTATCTTCGAAGATCCGGAAAGGTGCCCGGAAAAATATCTATTGTGGTTTCACCATTTGCCTTGGGATTATCAAATGAGTTCAGGAAAAATTCTGTGGCAGGAGATTGCTTTACATTACCAAAAAGGTGTGGAACAAGTGGAAATGTTTCTCAATATCTGGTCGGGGTTGGAAGCAGAAGTTGACGAAGAAAGATTTAATCATGTCACCGCCCTTTTAGAAGTTCAACATAAAGAAGCCATTTGGTGGAGGGATGCTTGCCTGGCCTATTTTCAGACTTTCTCTGCAATGGATTTTCCTGAAGGTGTGCCTTCTCCTGAATATGACCTGGAATATTATAAGAATCTGAGCTTTCCTTATGCACCAGGAATTAGGCCGAGATGGTAATTTGGAACTGTGGTGTTTTGGTGTTATGGTATTTTGGTGTTAGTATCTTAGCTCTTAGGAGCTTGCTGGCCCCATCCCATGCCGCTGGCTTGTACTCTTTGGGGAGACTACTTTGGGATGCTCACGAACAAATTCGGGATAATTGGCTGGCTGGCTTTAATGAAGTTCCCACGGGTATGAGGTATAGTTCTCCATCCAGGCCGTAGCTTTTTATCGCTTGTACCACATGATGGATAGACCCTGATTTTTGCAATTAAAATTACTTTTACGTTCCATGCTGGCTCTCTACCTAATGTGTTGGCTTAGTTCCTGGGTCGCTGCTCAAATCCATAAATCTCTGACCAGACAAGGATAAGGACCGGGCACTGGCTAGCTTGAGCTCTAATAGCAGTGGATCTTTAACATAAACCTCTTCTGTCTCAAAATCGAAAACTTCCGGATCCGCAAATGCATAACTATAAAATGCGTCCAGATAATAAGCTAAACCAATGCCGGACTGAGCCAATTTAAATACGACCGGTTCGACCAAATCGGGTTGAGATAAATTTAAATTGATTAAGATCCAAAGGGCGTACTGCAATTTCCTTTCCTGTAGGGCTTGCAATAACTGAACCTTCCCATAAGATTCCGGGTAGACTGATTGGCGATAAGTTTCATCGGCCAATAATCTAATCGTCTCAGACGAAAAACGGAGAGAGTGATAACCAAAGAGCGTAACATCAGTCAGCAGGATAGAATCGTTAGTTGGCATATCCATATTGACACCATAGGATTGGTCTTTGCCATGAAGGCTTATCGCGCTGACCAATATTATTAGAAAGATTATTTTTCTCATCTTTTTATTTATTAGAGATTATCTATTACTAATTCCGGGGATGTATTTCCACAATATTTTCCAGATTGCTCAACCGGTTAGCAATTTGATCCAAGGTCATTTTGTAGGCAGCTAATTCTTCTTGCAATTGTTTTAAATGCGTCGTCCAGTGGTTGTTATGCAATCCCACGATGGTTAGCACAAATTTGAACCCTCTTCTTTCATTGGTTTCCCAACTTCTGCCAACCACCCGATGAGCATTCTCGGCAGTGATCAGATTTGGAGCCATCGCCCGGCCATAACCAGGGGTCTCATAATCAGCCAAAATATAATCCCCTGTATTTACCACACCGATGACCTTTACTGGCACCTGTCCGATAAAAGCCACATAACTACCCAAGTTCAGGCTGTCAGGGTGTGGAGTATTACCCAGAACAATGGGTGCTTTTGAAACCACCATGAGCTGCTCTGCCCGTGCCAGATCAAGTGAGATCTTTCCCGAACGTACACCCACAATATCTCCGTAACCAATTTCTTCCTGTGGATTCTCCCTGGGTAACCATTCAGCATAATCACCATAACCAGAACAGTAGGTCACCCCAACGTGATTAGTGGCTTCCACATAAGCTTGCACTTCCTTGCCCAAGGCCGTAAGATTCTCCACTATATTACCATCGTCCGAGATTAAACCAGTGATGTACCCGGCAATTTCTAATACCTTTTCCGAGTTAAAATATGCCTGAAGAAATTCAGGCTGACTTTGACCTTTGATAGCTCCCAATTTTCTATTGCCCTTATCTACAAATGTGATAAATTCATTGGCACTTGAGATTGAATCGCGGAGTGGATGACCGTCCAGATCTAATAAGGGAAAGGAAAAGGATAACGTATCAAATGGATTGGGCTCTGGACAAGCCAGACCTTTAACCACTTGCGGTGCTGAATATTGCGGAAGTCCGTAGGATTTGTCAATCTGAAGTACCAGGGGCTCTGTCTCGATTGTAATGGAATCTCCATTTAAAGAATCCAGGCTCACCACGATGCTGTCATATGCCAATCCTAGTGCATTGTTAAATTGATTGATACTGGTGTTTACCGGACCCAGCGCCGTGTTATATTGGGTTTTACGAATGGCCGATGCCACATTGTTAGCCGGAACATTAAAAGCAGGTGGGTTTAGGGTAACGCTGCCTATCGGTGCTGGAAAATTGACATTATAAGCTGGCGGATTTACATTCAAGGAGGCCGTCTCCAGCTCGGGAAGTTCCAAAATCTGGGGTAGATCGGCCGGCAAAGTGCCCAGGGGCAATTTAGGCAGTCGCAAACCATAAGGACCTGGAATCAGTGTATCTATGTAGCTGAAATGAATCGAATCGATAGGAAAATCTTTAAGCAATTCCGACAAAGTACTGGCGCCTTTACAAATACCGGCCAGCATAAGATCCTGCAAACTCAGTTGATCCAGCAAACTCCCGGGCGTAGCTATTTCTGATAATTTAATATCGAGCAGATCGAGACTATTCCCGCTCAGGATGAAGTTTTTAATGGCATCGACAGTGGCATCAAAGGTCTCCGACACTGCTGGAGGGATACCCAGCGACGGGATAAAATAACCGGTGGTATCGGTAATCGAAACCCACAGGGGATGATTTCCGTCAATTTTAATCTTTAATCCATGGCCAGATTTATTCTGATTTTCCAATAAGGCAATGTGCTGGCCAGCACTCTGATCACCGACCACATGTAAATCCGGGATCTGTGACCAGGTTAAGTCTGGGCGCCAAAGTAAAAGAGCCAATATCGTTGTTGCTATAATCTTCATATGACACGATTTTATTATTGAATATGCACACTACAAGTTATTTGCATCTGCTAAAAAGCGATGTAAGCCATGTCGCAATTGATGTAAATGTTGTCGCAAAAACATATACTGCCCTCTTTGCAACACATTCTCTGAGGACAGACCAGCGAGAAATGATCCGTTAATAAAATCACCAGATTGCTCCTATGGAGTTCTTTAGATTTTTCCTGACACTTCACCGGGAGTTATACCAAATTGTTGATGAAAACATTTAATAAAATAAGATGGACTGGAAAATCCAACGTCATATCCCACTTCCGCAACAGAGCCGGAATTAGCAGTCAAGAAATCATAGGCCCTTCGCAACCGGAAGGTCCGGATAATCAGGATGGGTGTCTGACCAGTCAATGCTTTTAATTTACGATGCAGCTGTGATCGGCTCAGATGGAGTTTTTGCGCCAATTGCACTACACCAAAATTACTGTCGGAGAGTTGGCGTTCAAGGATGGTTTCCATTTGAATAAGAAATTTTTGATCGGTCGAGGTGGTCATCACCTCGTTGAAGCTTGCGGATGACTCGTGCTGATAATGCCGGTGCAGCTTTTGCCGCAATTCAATTTGATTATGGATCCGAAGTAACAATTCCTGGGGAATAAATGGCTTGACAAGATATGCATCTGCTTTAGCCTCTAATCCACTCAACCGATCCTGATCAGCATTTTTGGCCGTTAATAAAATGATAGGAATATGGCTGGTACGCACATCGTTTTTTAATTTTGCACACAAGGTAAGCCCATCCAAGCCAGGCATCATAATGTCACTGACAATTAAATCAGGAATGGTTTCCTGCGCAATTTTTAGGCCGTTTAATCCGTTGGCCGCCACCACGATTTTATACCTGGATTCAAGAACTTCTTTGATAAATGCGCACATCTCATCTGAATCTTCAATAATTAGAATCCTGAATGGACCATCGCCCGGTACAAGTGGGGTAACTTCGCGCTCCACTGGCATTGGAAACGTTTCCTTTACACTGAAATCATCATAGTCAGCGTAACTGAATATCACATCAGGGCGTCCTTCCAGATGTTTGGTGCCCGCGATAAAAGTAAGCTTAAATTCTGCACCTGCACCTGCTTCGCTTCTAGCCTCGATCGTGCCGCCGTGCAACTCCACCAAACTTTTACAGAGGGCCAGTCCGATACCCAGACCAGGAGCATCTGCACCTTGTCGATCGCGATGGAAATAGCGTTCAAAAATATGTGGAAGATCATCGGCTGCAATGCCACTACCGGTATCACGGATAAAAATCTCTACCTGGCCAGAAGTTGTCTGATTAACCAATACGCAGATGGTGTCACCAGAGATAGAATATTTTAAAGCATTGGATATCAGATTGGCCATAATACTTTCCAGGTGATGTGGATCCAGATATAAATAGATGACATCTTCAGGCCCTTCAAAAGTTAAGTGAATATCGGCTCCTTCGGCAGCCAGCTGAAATGAACCTAGCACCGACTTTAAATGATTGACAACATTTACCTGAGCAACCTTTAGGATAAGTTGATTTTGATCGATGTTAGAGAGATCCATTATTTGCTCAATGTACTTTATTAGGCGGAATGCGTTCTGCTGAATCGTGTTTAACTTACGCTCAGCATCAGTGCCCTTAAATTGACTTCGCAATAGATTTAAAGGCCCGATGATAAGGGACAGAGGTGTCCGAAAATCATGGGAAATATTCGCAAAAAATCTACTGCGAGCATCCTCCATCGATTTTGTCTTAGCTAATAAAATACGATCGTTTTGACGTTTATTCCAAAGCACATAACAAAACATACTCACCGTCAGGATGATTGCCAGGGAAATGGTGGCCCACAAACGCCGGTGCTGAGTCAGTTGGAGATAATCAGACTCCAGCTGAGTAATGACCTGCTCCTTCCTACTGGTTTCATATTTTATTTTCAGGTCAGAGATTACTTGATCCTTTTGTACCGAATTAATACTGTCATACATAATTTTATGAGAAGCTAGAAAATCAAAAGCGGATTGATAATTTCCGATTTTTTCGTAAATGCGTGACAGGGTAAGACGGGCATAGGAATGCTGGCTTACGGCGTTTGAAACGATCGACGTATCTAATGCCAGATGGGCGTATTCTAAGGCTTGATCATAGTCGCCATATTCAAAAAAGGTCTCTGCAAGATCATTTAAAGTATGTGCTACGGTAGAACCCGTGCCTGTTTTCATTTTTAATTGCAAAGCCTCCTTTAAAAAGTGGATGGATGAATCATAATTTGCCAGCGCCCGGTATGAACTTCCAATATTACCTAAAAGGATAGCTTCTTCACTGATGTTGGCAAGGCGTCTTGCCATGACCAGTGACTGTTTATATCGCAATAGGGCAGGTTCGATCTGACCTAGTCGCTGAAGTGCAACCCCCACATCGGCGGTTGATACTTGAATTCCCTCTAAATTATTTGTCATTTGATGCAACTGCAGGGCACGGTGGAAGACCTCTCCCGCTTCTTGATTTTTCCGCAGCCTTAAATAACTCTGGCCAATCTGGGTCAGAGTGCTTGCAATAGCTGTGGTGTCCCTATTTATTTCGTATTGATCAAGGGCTTGAAAAAAGAGATGTAAAGCATCATCGTAGCGTGCTTGATCGTGTGCCATTTTACCGCTCACTAACAGAACCTCGGTGTTATCGGTTGAATCTTCAAACGCCTCTACGATCTCATGAGACACAACAAAATCTTGTTCCTGAGGAGGCGTGATCACCACTTGAGCAGGAAAAAAGTAAATCCAGCATGCAGCAAGTAATTGCATTTCATGTAGATTGCTGCTCTGTTAATTTACAATAATGCTGACTTAAAATCACCCGGAAATTGTCATGCTTTTGTCAGAGGCTGTCCAGTGCTAGTGATGCAATCAGTCAATACAAAAGACAGGGTGGCACATATCTTCGAAGATCCGGAAAGGTGCCCGGAAAAATGTTTATTGTGGTTTCATCATTTGCCATGGAATTATCAAATGAGTTCAGGAAAAAATCTCTGGCAGAAGGTTGCTTTACATGACCAAAAAGGTCTGGAACATATCCAAGACTTTTCCTTGATTATGTAGGTTAACACAAATGCCACTCCAGCAAAATCTAATTATCCATCCGTGGATACATCGTTCGAAATCGATGTAGTGCCAATCAGGTTTAACCTGATCACTCTAATAACCAGTACCATGATAGAAAGTATCAAAACATTCCATAAACAGTAAGCGATGAGACCTTGTGGGGCAAGCAACAAATGAGGATCGACCACGGGAATTAATATGGAAATCAAACTGGCCCATCCATTAAAAATCATCAGATACCTAATCGCTTTAAAAATGCCCTTACCTTGAAATGCGCTTGCGGCAAACCAATAGGCCACTCCCAGGACAGCATAGGCGAACATTTCCAGGGTCCAGCAAATTGAAGAAGGATTCAGCATCGAAAAGGCTTCCAACATCACGTTGGATTCCAGGACCATGGAAGGTATGGCGGTAGTCTGAATCGCGTAATTGATCGTCACCAGAGCCCCGTACATTCCCACTGATATTTGGGATATTATCGCTTTTATACTCCCGCTAATTGCTGGCAACCTGCTAACCGAAAAGATAAATAATACATTTCCGGTCATAAGTAAAAGCCAAACCAATAAGGTAAAGTCTGTAATCTATCAAAATAGATCACAAAAGTTTCCACATCTACCCAGTGAGGTTGAGGATACAAGTATTCGATTAAAAACACGAGCGGAGGGCCACTAAGCACGATGCCGATGATGACTAAATAAGCGCTTATCAAAAGAGTTCTTTTGTCATTCTGATTCACTGCCGCAGTTCCTATTTGAGTAAGATGAGCTTTAATCACTTACTACTATTTCCAAAATGAATCGACCAATTCCCTTTTTTCAAAGCACATAGATGGCAAAGTATTTCATTTTATCCAATGACTAATGTTTGTCTTTAGGATGAGATTACCCAGGCGGGTACCATTCAAACCACCTTGCGATCGATTTAACCACAGTATTTAACCCTTACGGAGAAATAATTAGACCTTGGCTAATCTCCAGGACCCATCATCATTAAAACAGGGACTTGCCCGGTAAATAAAAACACTTCAATTGGTCCGGATTTGCTATCCACACTCCTCCGGAAATAGCAGAATAAAAAGGGGGACATTCAGTCCACCTTCCATTAAAATGTATCTACGAGATTCTTAATTAATTATCGTCAGTGACGACAGCCACAATTCTATAGAGGTTCGTATGTCTCGGTCCATTGGCATTACCTTCTATGCCATCCCAAAAACCATCTGGCATTTGATGATCTTCCGTAAAGTTGGGAGAAAGCGCCGCATGGGCAGACGCGAATAAATCATAGGTATATACATCATAATCGAAATCATCGGACTTGGGACCCACAATGATCGCATTTCCCCAACCCTGCATGTTCGTTGTTCCTTCTTCCATGGCTTTCTGCAGCATCGGTTTCCATTTCTCCTCCTCGAAAGTCAATGATGTAGCTGCATTCTTCACCTTATGATAAATGACCCGTACAAAATTGAACTCTGGGTTTTCCACTTGAATGTGATTTCCCAGGCCCCGGAGAAAGATCTGATCCGTATTCGTACATATACTCCAGGTCTGAATATCTTCCATTTTCACATCAGGAAAAAGATCAGCTACACTCGCCCAATCGGCCCCTTTGTCGATATCTTTAAAGGTGTTGATGATTAAGATATTGGGCTCACTTTCCTGACTTGTTCCGCCAACCCTTTGAAATACTCCCCAGAAAGTCATGTTACCTTTTTTCACTTCATTTTCAGCAAATTTTTGCCAATACGTGGTTTCCCTTTTGAGGTACTCCTCCATGTCCGCCGGAGCCACTCTGCGATATTGGTGGCTGGTGATTCCTTGTGCCTGGATTGTTGAGTAACTTAATGCAAATAGCAATAAGATCGGTAGTAAACTTTTCATAATTGGTTTCTTTTGGTTATTGGCTATAATATCGGTAAAAAGTTCCACAACCCAATATTTACATAGCATTTTATTGAGGTGCGAATCATCCCAAATTAAAGATTGAAGTTTTGGTAAAAAGGTTACTCCCGAAAAAAACTTCCTATAGAAAAACTCTTAAAGATTATTGCCTGATCAAAATTATCGCGATATTCATAAAGTACATTTTCCATCTCTCCTTCTAATTCAATATCTCTCTATGAAAAAATCCATGAAATCCCGTCGTCACTTCATGCAGACAGCCGGCACGGCCGCGATTACTATACCAACTTTAATCAAGGGCTACTCATCTACCGAAATGCAAATTTTTGACCGGAACAACCTGTCCGAAGTTGATATTTCGAAATGGGATCTGGACACACCGGCACTGTGCCTCGATCTGGATGCCTTTGAGAAGAATCTTCAAGTCATGCACCATGCCATGGTTGAAAATGGCATTGCTAGCCGCCCGCATGCAAAAACACATAAATGTCCGGCCATTGCCCGTATGCAGCTAGAGAGTGGATCAATAGGTATTTGTGTGGCAAAAGTTAGTGAGGCTCAGATCATGTTTGAACATGGCATCAGTCAGATTTTGTGCACAACAACTAATGTGAGCAAGCAAAAGATTAAACATGCCATGAATCTGCGCCGATGGTGCTCCACATTTATTCAGGCTACCGACTCAGCTGATAACGCCCGGATGTTGTCTGAAGCGGCCGAGTCCATGAACATTACCGCCGACATCGTGGTCGATGTGGATCCGGGTGGACATCGAACCGGCATTACTCCCGGAGATCCAGCACTCGAACTGGCGCAGATTGTCGATCGACTGCCGGGATTAAATCTCCAGGGCATCTTATGCTACGACGGTGGTTCGCAACATGTGAAGGGCTTTGAAATTCGCCGGGAGCAAACCCTGGAGCGCTTGGCCGCCGCAGGAGAGACCTTGTCATTAATGCAGCGCTCCGGTTTAAACACCGGCATTTTTAGTGGTGGCGGTACCGGCACTTACAATATCGACCATGAGACCGCTGGTTTTACCGATGTGCAAGCGGGAAGTTACGTTTTTATGGATGCGCAATACTTAGCCATTGGAGCCAAAGACAATCCTGATCAATATTCAGATTTTCAATCTTGTTTAACCATTCTTTCTACTGTGGTAAACGACCAATACCCGGACCGCGTAACCACCGACGCCGGAGCTAAATCATGTACCATCAACCAGCCCTGGCCAATGGTCAAAGGTGAAACCGGAATGAATTATCGTTCGGGATCCGATGAATTCGGAACATTGACCTACGAAGATCCATCTCGCACTTACAAAGTTGGTGACAAACTTGAATTAATTGTATCGCATTGTGATCCGGTAGTCAATCTCTACAATCAGATTTATGCCATTCGCAATGACCGGGTGGAAGCCATCTGGCAGATTGCGGCCAGGGGTATGTCCAGGTAGAGGAGGTTCTTCAATAAAGGATTGACACCTACCTAGGTGTCAGATCGGATTCAATCAACGCTTTGTCTTCCCAACATATTAAGCCGGTAAGAGTTTTATGTACTCCCTCATGGTTGATTGCAATTAAATTACTTTATTACTCCCCTAATGGGCAACTTGCCGTCAACAATAGAGCTGTAATTCCAACTGACATCAGTTAATCAAAACTGTGACGATAAATTCTTTTGTCCTTTTTCCTTGATGAAAAAGAACGAAAAAATCAAGGCTTTATGCATTTCTTTACGTACTTGATGAGAAAAATTCCTAAACAAAAAAAACTCACTGAATGGTCCTCTTCTCTTATCGTCATTCACACCTATCCAGCATTAGGGCTATGTCTCTTGGGTATGGATCAGCTCATACAGTTTTTTGTTTTTAACGTAATTTTCCTCAGCAATCACTAAAATGCATAAGGCCATCATGAAACCTTTGGCAAAGACCTTGATTTGCCTTAATTGAAGTGTAGCTATTTCTTATGGTGCCAGAAAGCCCAAGTGAATCCACCATTAAGAAAAAATAGAAATTCAGATCAAAATCCTTTTGCGAAAAACGCAAAAAACAACATCAACCATTTGGCAAATAACTTGCCTTTCCGGGTATCCGGGTTCGAATACTTAAGAGCAAGGAACCACAGGTAATGTATAGTGTTTTCAAATCTTTTCCTCCGAATGTACAATTGGTGATTGTGTCTTCGGGAGTTTCGCGAAAAGCCAAAAGCTCCCCTTTGGGAGAAATAACATGAATGCCCGGTTTTGTGTCGAGCGTTTCCGAGGTATTTCTGGTTTTATGCAATCCCGCAGCTACATACAAATTGCCTTTCGCATCGATGCACATACCATCCCCACTGCGTCCCGGATAAAAATCATAAAGCACTCGCTGATTACTCAAATCACCGCGCTCATTTAAATCGAAAGCAAGAATTTTCCGGTTATAATCCGCCCCAGGATGCGCTTCTATCAAATATAAGGTGGCATCATTTGGTGACACGACCACGCCGTTGGGCATTTGAACATCCGGCTCATAAATCAGCAGCCGGATATAGCCGCTCGAATCAATCAAATACAAACCTCTTTTATTTTCTCTTTCCGCATCCGGTTCATTTGTACGTGACGAAAAATAAATGTTTCCCCGATTGTCAAAGTCCAAATCATTAGGTGATTGAATTCCCTTTCCCTGAAAAGAATCTGCCAGTACTTTTCTTGCACCATTTTTCATATCGATTTTTATGACACTCCCCGTACCACTTTCACACACTAAAAGATCACCCTGTGGATTAAATCTCAATCCATTGGCACTGTGGGTGTTTTCGCGGAATACACTTAAGTCCTTTTTGGATGGATCCCATTTATATATTTTATTAGCGGGGATATTGGTAAAGTAGACATTACCTGATCGATCCACCGCCGGGCCTTCACTGAAAGTGGAATCATCCGGTATTCGTGTTTCGATTTTTACCTTACCGAGATATTTCCGGGATTTCAATTCAGCATAAGGATCGGCATTTTGTTCGCCAGCAATCATCCAGCTTGACAAGGAAATCCCTGCAACCACTCTGGTAGTATTCTTTAGAAATTGCCTTCGAAATACTCGTTTGGTCATGTTTAATAGTATTTTATCATTTCCCTAAATTTTCATAAAGTACCACATTATTCGTTGCACTTCCACAAGCAGCAATATCCAAATATCCATCCGCATTAAAATCCAGCAGGCAAAGACCGGCAGCAGACATGCCACCCCGGTCGAGGTCTTCCCGTTCCCATACCTGATTCAAATGGTTCCAATAATAAATATATAAATTATAGCCGGGACCACGGTGACCGGCAATGATTTCATCAACTCCATCCTGGTTAAGATCGGAGCAAATTAATGCATGTCCGTCTACAAAGGTGGTGTCGATCACTTCACGTTTCCATAATCCTCCCTTTTCTCCAGGAACATAAAACACAACCTGGTTTCCATGCCAGGGTTCGATAGTGGCAACATATGATGATCCGCTCTTACCAAACCTACCTAATCCAACTTCACTGGAACCTTGCATGGGTCGAGGTTTTACATCTCCACTTCCAATCTGAGTCTTATTCCACATAACCGATTGTCCTTCACCTTGATTACGATATAAATGAACGCCCTCAAAACTGGCAGTGAGGACCGACCATTCCGGTTCACCTTCCCAGTGCACGAGCTGTAGGCCATGAGCCATTTCCAAATCATTATCGATAACATTCTTGGTCCAAAGCTCTCTAGCCGGATCTGTGGGAACGGTATAATAGCAAAACTCCACGCCAGATTTATACAGCGGTCTCGTGGCCCCTCTGCCTACGATTGGTAGATTAATCAATTCCTCGTTTGCGTCACCATTTAGGTCTGCCCAACGCAGCCGGTGGCTGGTAGGTATCGAGTCAATGAAATGTCTCTTCCAGGATTTACCTCGATCTTCGTTCTCAAGCCAATAGACGTGACCTCCACTGATCGAATTATTTAAACTAAACTGGCAAGCGATGGCCAAATCAATATCTCCGTCATGATCGATATCTTTGGGAGCCAAATCAATATTTCCTGTTGTACTATCGTATAAGAGATGCCTTTCCCATGATGGATTTTCATACCAAAATATTTCCGGCATATTGGTTGAAACGGCAATCAAATCAGGTAAGTTATCTGCATTAATGTCGGCAGATTTTATTTGATATCCACCTTTGAAAGTGGAATCTATTATCATACGGTTGAACTTGTGAAATCCACCCGTATCATTTCCCTTATTTGCATTTGCTTTATTTATTGATCGATTAAAATCCAGTCCAATGACGATCGCAATGATGGGTGCAATGAGAATCACCCCAATTATCTGCCATGAATTTCTGGTAAGCTTCAATGGTAATGTTTTGTAAAATCAAGTACTACCGGGATCGAAAGGTAGTTCAAAAAAGTGATCCCAATATCATATAGTACGGTAAATTCCATTCACCACCGACGCCACGGCATCCATCCTTAAAAATGTGGGAGTAATCCTGGGTGCAAAAGAACTTCGGAGCCTCATGAGAGACATTCAAAAAAAACTGTGATCCCCATCTTCTCAACTTCCGTATCCTCGGCAATAAGTGGACAAGTGGTAACATCCTGTCGAGGTCGATCGGCAGGGGGCACTAAGTGTCTTACTCCATAATTTCGTAGGTACTAAATCAACAATTTGCGTAGATTTCTCTACTTTAATACAATCGATAGAACTTGTTTTCAAATTGCGAAGCACCTTTTACCGACATTCCAATTTAAAAGCTGCAGTAATGAATGAGACCACATTGAACAACTTTGAATCGGCGTTAAGAAACATGACCGTGGCACCTTACATTGTAAAGGCTACTGCTCTGATCGGTATCAAACGCAAGTCGGGAAGCAACATGTTTCGACATCAAATCAGCACGTTCGGTATATTACTGGACTATAAAGTGATTGATCCCATCCTTCTGAAGGCTTCTCTGATACACGATATTCTAGAAGATGGGGTCCATTTGCCCGGAGTATCCGAGGAAGCC
>JABDLW010000022.1 GCA_013001805.1 Saprospiraceae bacterium
CCCCATCCATAGAAAACAAGCCCAATTTCATTAAAACCGCGAGGGACCCCATTAAGCCTTGATCTTCATCGCCGCTGTAGCCGCTTTCGGGAGAAAGATCGTTATAGACCTTCTCCACTACCTTTCGAGACCAATACTGGGTAAGCCAAGGAGCTCCGGCATGATTAAAAATAAATGCGGTTTGCATGCTGGGTTGATTCCCATAATTGATGTATACCCGCCTTAATTCCCTTTGAGTTTCATTATTATGTGATTTTCCCGAAGTAAAATCATGACTTTCCGATTTTTCAAATGAGGTATTTAATTTTTGTATTGCCTTATCTTTACCTCCCATCAACTCAAAAAGACCTGCCAAATCCTGTGGCACAAACCAGGTCATTTGACATGCATTACTCTCCACAAATCCCTTCCCATACACCAGCCCATCAAAGGGCTTCTGCCAATTACCTTCAGCATTTCTAAGCCACATCCATCCTTCCTCCTCATTCCAAATATTTCGATAATTATTTGACCTTTCCCTAAAATATTTATAATCTGACTCCTTATCCAGGGCTTTGGCAAATTGCGCCAGGCAAGCATCCTGATAGGCGTACTCCAATGTTTGTCCGGAACCATTTTCATGAAAACCATAGCCACCTTTCGGCAAGGGATAGGGCACATAGCCCCGCTCAATGTAGTATTCCAGGCCTCCTCCAATAGCGGTTTCATGCTCGTAGCCGGCTTTGCTCATCATACCGCCAGGCATGTGATTTTTTTTCAGCGCTGTATAAGTCTCTTCCACATCAAAATTTCGCAACCCTTTCTGATACGCTGCCACAATAAAGGGTGTTGACGAGGCACCTGTCATGACGTGTGTATAGTTGCCACCCGAGGGTCCCCTTGGTATATATCCTCCATCAGCATACATCAGCAACATGGATTGCACAAACTCCTCTGCCAGCTTAGGATAAACGAGTTGCCACAGCGTATTAATTGTCCATTGCGCACCCCAAAAGCTGTCCGAATTATAGTGGTTGAATGCAGGCCTGCCTGAATTATCCAGGGGAATTTGTCCAATGCGTAACTTGTCGCCGGTCATATCCGGATAGGTGCCGCTGGCATCACTTATTATCCGCCTCCCCTGTAATGCATGCCATAGGTCTGTGTAGAATCTGCGTTGCGCTTTTAGTGTGCCACCTTTGATCTGTATTTTACTTAGCCAGTTATTCCACTCTTCAGCTGCGTCAGAGACAACCTGATCAAAATCCCACCCGGCCAGCTCTGTCTGCACATTTTTTCGAGCCGCTTCTACACTGGTATAGGATATTCCCACTTTCATGAGGTGGACTTGATCATTCCGGGTGGGAAATGAAACGTAGGCGCCTATGTCGTCACCTGAGATTTCTTCGATGTTTTTTAATAGTGCCCCATCTTTCCAACCATTAAAGGAATTAAATGCTTGATCGAAATAGATAGCAAAGAATACCTTAATTGGTTTGGGTCTTCTCCTCGTAGCACCCATCACCGCAAAACCCTCAAGTGATTTTTCACTGGTCATTTTTACCATACCAGAGTCGGTATCACAAGGACCTAAAAAGGTACTTAGATCAATTTGAATGTGACTCTCAGAGGCAGCCGGAAAGGTATAGCGGTGAAAACCCACCCGTTGGGTAGCCGTCAATTCTACATTAATCCCGTAAGTTTCGAGGAAAATTTGATGGTATCCGGGCTTAGCTTGCTCCAGATCGTGGCTATAGGCCGATCCGTAGATATCAGCACCCAGGTGCCCTTGAAATTTTCCCGTAGTGGGAAATACCGGCACGCCCGACAATTGCCAGGCATGAATATGACTGAATGCCCGAATGGTATCTTCATGATAGCGGTAACCAGAATTCCAAGCTCCGTTAATAACCATATCCGGACTTAAATTGACCATACCAAATGGGCGAGTGGCCGAATTAAAGAAAAACCATCTTGAATTTGCCGCATCCACCATAGGATCAACCAGGTCAACCGGGGAAGTCATTTCAGGTGCTCCATCTTCTACAGATCGAGAGCCTAAAAGAGTAAAAACCAGGAAGAGGAATAATGTATATGAATATTTCATTTAAAGTATTTATTGCTTAAGAATAAACCGGGATAATTTTGACAGGGAATCGGTATTAATAAGGTCGACCTTAGCTTGCAAAAGCTGGGACCATAAAATTTCATTCTCGGGAGTGGCCCAAAGGCGCACTTTTTTCTGCTGCATTCGACATTGGGATACAAAGTTATTTAGTTTGCCCAATTCCTCTTTATCTAAAGAATCATTTGCATTAAGCCGGCATATTTTATTAAAATGTTCACTGATAAAGGGCATCGAAGTTGACGAGATATTTTTTTGCAGGTCAGCGGGTCGACCATCAATATGAAAGTAACCGCTAGAATCCGCTAACAGCATGTCAACCGGCCGGTCACCAGAAATTAAAATCATCACTTTCCCTCTTTCATTCTCATTCGCACTATATAACATCTCGCGATAAGGTTGGATCATCTCCTTTAATATCATAAAGACATCTCCTCCTTGATATTTTATATCAATCCATAAATAAAACTTCCCTCCATATCCGGGATATAATGATCCGTTCATTGATCTAAATCTTTGATAGAGCGGTTCAAGGTAAGTTGCCTGGAAATTCATTAAAGGTTTATTCCGTAAGTCGATTCGGTCATGACCAACGTAGAGTTCGCCATTGCCCATCAGTATATCAGCCTCTACGCTAATAAAACCATGCTCCAAAGCATCTTGCAAAGGATTTTCATGCAAATAGTCATTATGCGCATGTGTAAAAGGAACTGCATTAATCTGGCCACCAAGGAATGGCAAGCAAGAAATCAGAAACGCACAGGTAAGCCAATTAGTCAATCTAGCGTCTTTAATCCTTAATAAACTCAGCTCGATAATTCTCAATTTGTCCCGGTGTCAATTCTGAGCCATCGTGAAATAAAATGCGGTAGCTAAAAGTGGTTGAATTCCCCTTTTCCAGGGCGAAGTTGAGCTGTTCTGATTGGTCAAATGCATGCTGACCCAGCGTGTTGGCAGCAAATAGTCCGTAACCGCGGGCGTGCCAATATGTGGGATATCCCGGATTTTTTGGATGGTCGATGATGGCTATGGCCACTTCGGTACCATCTATTGTCCCTGCCAATCGCATCCATTCTCCTCTGGTTCCCCAAACATCTCCTCCCGTGACCCCGGAACTACTTAAATAGTCACCGGATACTCCGGCATTATTCAGGACTTTCACATTAGTAGGATTTCCATAAGCATCGGTAAATATTTCTGGTTTTTCCGATGGCAATTCCAACGACCGGGTCACACGAATACCCAACATCCCTTCTTTATTATCCTGAAACAACACGTCTTCCATCGCTGACAATGTGGAAACACGATCAATTATTCTTGTACTTCCCCTTTGAGAAAAAACAAAAGTCGTCTTTTCCACTAGTAGTCTTTGACCCGTACTACTTACCCAATTAGCCTCTACCTCCAGTAAACCCTTACCCGATCCAGCTTGAGAGCGGAGAATTCTTTGATGCCGAATTTCTCCATATTTACTTTTTTTATCTTCGGGTATGGCACTGGAATTATTCCAAAAATCCAAACCATTCACGTCACCATAATTAAACCATAATCCCAGGTGATGGGGATGATCGGTCCGCTCCCCAGCAACGGGAACAAAAGGATAACCCCGGGTGACCAACTGATTACCTAAGGTGTATATCGGAAATAAAACCGGTTTCTCCAGGTTGTCGCGATAGATATATTTTGTAAAAAGTTTGCCATCGATCAGTACTTCGACCTCTTGCAACGCGGGATCGTCTTGCAGGGTAACCCTATGATCACTTCCAGCGATTGCCTGGCTCATAATATCGTTGATTGGCGCAGCCATCAGTATCCAGATAAATGTAAAAACACCAATAAAATCAATCTGCATTCGGGAAGTGGTCTTCCATCTACTCATAACTGCGAATTTAGACAATTAACATACAAAAAATCGAGGTAATCCACCATGTCGGCTCTATCCCAATAAAGTAGATAGAGTTAAAGGGATCTAGCCAGGAATGCCAGGATAAATTCAGAGGATCTAAAAAAGTATAAATTGCACGATCAATTCAATGAAAACTATGTATCAAATATCCCCGTTGCCCATCCTATTGATCCTACTGACGCCTATCTCACTTAGCAGCCAGTCGGAAGGTAAGAGTAGTGATACCATTAAGCCTGTACCAGAGCCAAAGACCTTTCTCACTAATCATACCGGCATTTTCGGAGCCGGTGAAATCTCATACGATGCCATTGCCTCGGAAATCCCTCTGACCACGGAAACCGGTGATACGACCGCAATGATTTGGAGTGTAGCCTATGTTCGCTCGGATTCGGGAAAAAATAGAATCCGTCCCGTCACCTTTGTGTTTAATGGTGGCCCAGGTTCAGCCTCCGTATGGTTGCACATGGGTTTGTTGGGTCCAAAATTGGTGAAGGTACCAGGGAATGCAGAAGCGGACGATGGATCACCACCATATCCGATAGTGAATAATGTCCACGGTCTCTTGGACATCACAGATTTAGTTTTCGTTGATCCCGTCGGCACCGGTTACAGCTGTGTGGTCGGCAAAGGAAAAGTAGAAGACTTCTGGGGATTGATGGAAGATGCTAAATCCATTGCTCAATTCATTCGCTCCTGGATCACCGTACATCAACGATGGAATCACCCAAAGTACATAGCGGGAGAGAGCTTCGGAACTACCCGGGCTGCAGCAGTGGCGCATCAACTAATGTCCGGAGGTCAGGATGTTGCGCTGAATGGTCTGGTGATGATCTCACAAGCACTTGATTATGCCGGGTCAACTTCAGATCACTATAATATAACGTCTTACCTTACTTATCTTCCTTCAATGGCCGCTACAGCGTGGTACCACAAGAAAGCCGGTCAAGATTTGAGCTTGTCAGAATTTGCGCAAAAAGCCAGAGAATTTACCTATGATATATACGGACCTGCCCTACTCAAAGGGTCCCTTCTCAATTCCTCGGATCGGCAAAATATCGTTGACCAACTCAGCTATTTCACCGGACTCGATCCCCATTATATTGACCAATCAAACCTAAGAATTCTTGTGCCGAGATTTCAAAAAGAATTAATGCGGGATGAAGGCATCACCATCGGTCGTTTGGATGGTAGATATAAAGCCAGGGAGGCGGATCTGGTCTCCGAGCGGCCCACCATCGGAGATCCGGCTAGCTATTCCATTTCCAGTGCGTATACGGCTGCCTTAAATCAATATTTTGCCGATGATCTGAAAATAAAAATGGATAGACCCTATTTAACCAGCAATAGCAAGATCTATACAAAATGGAATTGGAAGCCCGTGGCAAAAACCAGTGGCTGGGAACCTTCCTATGTCAATACTGCACCGCTCTTAGGGGAAGCCATGCGTAAGAATAGCGATCTGCGAGTTTTGATCTTAAGTGGTTATTACGATCTGATCACCCCTTTCTTCGATGCGGAATATACGTTTGCCAGAAACGGCATTGTGCAAGACAGACTTATCTTCAAGTATTACGAGGGAGGACATATGATGTATACACATGCTGATGACCTGCCCAGGGTTTGCCAGGATATGCGGGCGTTTCTGACAGAAAAGGACTGACTTTATCCCGGCTTATTTGAGCTGTCAAATGATAAAAAAAAGATCAGGAAATAACTCCCGACCTTTTTTAGAATTTACAGTCATCTAAAATCTACAATTAATACACTAAGCTGATCATCTCATTGGCACCAATCAACCATGGACTTCCGGATCCCGAATATCTTTTAACACAAATATTGTCAATGTGGAATTTGCTGTTTGAGCTATCTGCGGTGAAGTTCAAACCCCAGATGCTGCGAATGGATGTCGCTCGCGAATGCACGGTTCTGGAAGCAGTGACCTCGACCATGAGATTGTCGTCAAAGCGGATATATATTCGATCGCTGTTCATATAGTAGATGATTTTGACTTTAAACCAACGGTTAGTGGGAAACCGGGTGGAGGCCAGTACATATCTGCCACCGTGTCTCACATAAATTCTGCCGTTGTCCAATTTAAAGTAAAAGCCCTGTTGACCATATGCACCAAATCGAGATAGTTTCTCAGAAACAAATTCAGCTTTCTTTCCCGATGGGATGTAGAGGTCAAAATCCATTTCGAAAGCTCCACCAATGATATGATAGTTCGTCATACTACGTACTACATCCTGATAACCAAATCGCGGCTGGTCAAATTTGACCACCTTATTGGGATATGTGCTGTAACCTTCATACAGAACTTTTCCATCAGAAGCTGAAGGTGACCATTTTCGCCATAAGGAGGACTGGCGGCTGATGCCATTGGAATAACTGGCAACCAGTTCGTCATGGTTCTCACATCGATTGGAAAAAGCCGGACTAGAACAATTCAGTTTCAACTTGAAGGAACTGGTTCCACGGTAAGAATCTACTATCATAAAATAGCGGCCAGCGGGCAACACCACGTCGATTGACTCATTATCCCAACCGGTATGCAGGCTGGTTGTGATAGTGGATCCCATTCTCATCCTACCCAATGCATCACGTGTCACGTTGGTCAAAAACAGATCATGATCTGCCCGCATTTCTGACAAGGTGATATTCACTTGTTTGGTTGAGGTTAATGTAAAGAAGTAAATGCGATCCGGTCCTGGGTAAAAATTAGCAGTATTTGTTTCATCGGTAGTTCGACCTATGTTATAATAGCCGCAGTTTAGAGGATAGTAATACCGGCTTCGGGCATGCATTTGACTTTCGGGAATAAGCAATTCCGCCTCCAGATTTAACGACTTGAATTTTTCGTCGAGCTCCGCCTGTAGTTCCAGCTCATGCAATCCCTCCTTTTGTACAACTGGTTCTATTTCTTCACCAGTAAGTAGACCTGAAACAGGTACTTCCTGAGTTGGGATCGTCTCATCGATCGTATCAAACTCATCTTGCTCACAAGAAGTGAGGGCTAGTAGTATTATCACAGGTAGAATTAATCTAACGATTTCTTCCAACCAACTGCTGGTCTTGTTGACCATAGCCAATGATTCTATTTGAGTAAAAGGGTGTCGTGTACTAAATTTTCTTGTTTTCATGATATTTTAAGATTTAATTACCCTCTTATACGAACAGGTGCAATTGGTCCCCAAAATTTAATACATATTTATTTTTAATATTTATAAATAGCTTCATATCTGTATATTAACTCGAATCATTGGTTGTAGATGAAATAGAACTAATCGATCTTAGTGTTGAGTAGCTAAGGAAATCAAACTTAGAATGAGCCCGTTATTTCGATCCAACCCACATGGAAAACGGGCGTTTTAGCTCTCTGGGTAAAAGGGATAATCGAAAATTATTGAGTATTTTAAGGGACCTCTATTGAATTTGGGTATACATGTATAAGCAACCAAATAGCTTGCGCCAAAACATTGCCAAATTGCTAAATGGTGACCGGCAAATTTTGGAACAATTCTACATTGATATGTACAAAGAATATAGTGGGCAGATACGGGATAGATTGAAAGATATTGGTCGTGCGGACCAATTCTTTCAGGAGGCATTTGTGCTTTGGAAAAGCAAGCTGACAGCTGGTCAAAAAGTGATGCTTGAGATGAAAGAAGCAGATCTTAAGATCTCCATTCAGGACCTTTTCAGTAAGATTGTTCATGATAAAATGTTAGATGTCCGGGTGTCTGCGTTGTATCTCATCGAGCATATCAGGAACGACGACAACAGAGCCAAAGAGCGTCTGAGTAGAACACTTTGTAATGAGCAAAATCTGAACTATGCCCGGCATCTTATACGCTCCTTGAAGATACAATTACTAGAAGGTGAAGATTTCCTGCAAGAGAGTATCATTGCTTTAATGACTGCAATCGAAAAGGGTCGTTTTACCCTCGAGGCCAATTCCCCAAATGAAGCGGAAGTGAGAAAATTATTCAAATATTTCCGGGAAATTATTTATCGGCAAATCCATAAAGCCTATCATAAAGGCAAACCGGTCACCCAGTTAAAAGATGACGTAAAAAAAATGCTGCCAGGGGAATATATCGAATCAGGTGTGGAGAAGCTGGAGTTAGCGATTTATCAGAGTTTTCATTGTCTTGACAAGATCAGTCAGAAGATGATGCAATATCTGATGGTCGATAGACTGAGTCCCAAGGAGGTGGTAAAAAAATTGAATCATGCTGCTTTCGCCGAAACGAATGACGTGGTGGCGCACAAAAATACCTGTTTACAGAAACTGAGAAAGCTGACAGCTGAGAAAATAAGTGAAATGGATCAGGGATCCTTTGACCGGTATTTAGATGTTTGCAAAAATGCATTAAGAACTTTATCCGAACCTTGTAAAACGATCTTGGTGCATTTTCTTCCTCCCTTACAAAAAAGTTACCAAGAAATATTACAGGTTGTCGAAAGTCGTGGCATCGTTGAGAGGAAATATTTACGCACGGAAGATCAAATAAAAAAGAGGAAATATAAATGTATGCAATTATTGCAGGATCAAATTTGGCAAAAACTATTAAAGGAAATTAACTAACATGGCGGCAGATAGATCAAATATAGAATGGTTTGAGGCCTACCTTTCCAATGAGCTTTCCGAGGAAGAAGTGCAGGCATTCGATCGCCGGATTGAGATGGAAAGCTCTTTCAGAGAAGCCTTCGAAGAACATAAGAAATTCCAACAGGTAGTAGAGTGGGCTTCACTGGCAAATTCATTAGAAGAAGTAAAGCACATCCACCAATCACTATCTGATGACCACCTCGATCTCAAAAAGCCTCAGTTACCACCTATCCGGAAATTATCCATTTCGTCAGCCTGGACTATCGCTGCTACTTTATTATTGGGGGTTTTGATCACCACTTTCTATTTTCAGGTCATCCGTCCGGATGGGGGCACCTCAATAGTCCAGTTTAATAGTGAAGACATACATCCGTTATATGGTACAGGAGGTGATGATATTCCTGTCTTTGAAAATCAGCTTAGGGTCGGCATCGTAAGACCTGCGACGAATTCAGGGTTTTCCGACACTACGCAGATTTTATTCCAGATTTTTCAGGCAGAAATCGAATTGCTGGCCGTTGATACCAGTTCATTATCTGTGATCTTGATGACACCGTTCGATAAGATCATCAGGGACTTTGAGAATGATGAATTCTACGCATTATACTACGAGCAAGAAGCTCCCAGGCCATCAGTTCTCCAGGTGGCAAACGAACGTGTAGCATTCAGCGTACCTATAAATCAAACCGTATGGGATAAATTAGTTAAAAATGAACGTTAGAATCCGGTTCAGATTTCTGCTAGGGCTACTATTCATATTGTGCTCTTCCGCCCTTTCCGCTCAGCCCACAGGTCTTATGATGGATGATTCGACCTATGAAGAACTACCAGCGGGAAATTTGGAAAAAGTAAAGGATCATTTTATTCCCACAAGGTACAGTTTGAAAGCTTTTGCGCCATTCCCATCTGTCCAGGGGAAGATTGCTTCATGTGTGGGTTGGGCCACGGGTTACGGAGCCTTGACTATGGAACGAGCCATTAAAGCGGGCATCAGCGACCGTGTTTACATTACTGACCGGCTGGCCCATTCTGCCATTTTTATTTACCAAAATATCAAAAGAGGCCCTGATTGTCAGGCCCTGGCAAGCATCGATGACGCCCTGTCGTTTCTCCATAAAAATGGAGATTGCCTCGAATCTACCTCGCCAACACCTACGGTAGATTGTCCGCTTAACTCGACACCCAAAGCCAGAGAAGAGGCTTCAAAATATACTATTGAAACACCCGGATTTAGAGTTTTTTCGGGTCATGACAATCCTGACAAGAAAGTAAAATCTGTGAAAGCACACCTGGCTGCGGGACATCCCGTTATCGTGGGGATATCAGAGGCCCCACCCTACCGGTCTCTGGTAGGTGAAGATCTTTGGCATATCGAACCCCGTAATAAGGGAGGTCATGCGATGGTTTTGGTAGGGTACTCCGACGAATCGCAGCGCTTCGAATTAATGAATAGCTATGGCACCAGCTGGGGAAAACAAGGTTTTATTGACGTTTCTTATCAGGATTTCAGCCGCTTCTGCAAGCAGGCTTTCGTATTAAGTAATAACCTGGGCACAAAAGGACTCGACCAGCAATTGAGTGAGCATTCCGTACCAGTAGCAGTACATGCCGGCATCAACATTTGGCAAAATGACCATCAGGCATTCGAACCTTTGGCTTTCGAAGTGAGAGATCAAATATTTCGGCCTCTAAACGACGTAAGCGTTTACCAACCGGTAAATTTTACCATTTCTGTGGAAAAAGGTCGTTGTGCCTATCTTTTAAATATGGACTCAGAAGGGGTGGTTAAAAATATTTGGCATTCTGAATATCCAGCCCGTGACACGACTCTAAAAGTTCCGGAAGAAGGCTGGTGGGAATTTCCACGAGCAGGACAGGAAATGTTTTGTCTCTTATACGGTTACGAACACCTCCCATATTTAGATGCATTTCTCAAGGATGTCAACTCGATTCCAACTCCGGATTTGCAGTCCAAAATTCAACAGCAAAAAAGCGTAAAATCATGCGATGGTGTTAAACTCAACTATGATGCAAATGGCATATTTGGTTCGTCCAAGCTAAATTCGGGAATTGAAAAATTCATTACACTTTTTTTCAGCATTAACGTTACTTCATGATTAAGATACCTACATTAACGTGTGTGGTCACATTTTGGCTGTTGAGTACAGGAATGCTTAGCCAAGGTTATGAGCAGATCGAATTTTCCACTGAAATTACCTGGAAAGAGGTATTTATGACTCAAATGGGTGATGATTCACTATTGGTCCTTGGATGTGATGAAAGCACATGGGAATTTGTCACGTTAATTCCTCGTAAGAACCAATTTCAAAATCAATTAATGTCCGTGAGAGGAGCTACCCCATCCATAATTATCAATACAATACAAGGTCCTATCATCGGAGGAAGTGCCGGGGACGAACCGGCAATTTGGCGATACAATGAAAATCAGCTGTCGGAAATCAAATTACCAGTTGCATTTTCTGAAGGAAGTGAAATAGTTGATTTAATCGAATTTGACAAACATGTCCTAATTCTGGTGGGAAGTCTGGCACACTTTTCATTTTATCAACTTAACCTTGAAAATAATGAACTTGATTCTATTCAAGAAATAGTGAAACGGACGAAAGATGAGTTTGCACTGATAAAAAAGAATCAATTTGCTGAAACTTATCTGGTGCGCTCTTGTCCAAAAAGTGGCCATCAAAATCCCATTGCCATCAGAAAATATGACGAAGAAAACGCCCTGCTTTGGGAAAAAGAATATCCCGGAATCAATGGTATAGTTACGGGACTCATCATCCATCCAAATGGTGATCTGTTAGGCACAGGAATCACTGGGAGGTCACTCCAATCGCACACCTTCTTTGCGCGTTGGGCTCCCAACGGAAGTATTATTTCCCTGGTTGAGGAAAACAGTCTGGATAAATCGTTAAAAAGGCAAATCGGGTGGATCAATGCAAGTACTTTTTGGAGTATTGGTGATGTGATACCATTTGGTGCCAGGTTTCCAGATATCGAAATCAAACAATATTCAGTGGTAAACCTGGAAGTTACCGGCCAAAACCAGATCTCGGGAAAGGCTATTGAACGACAATTGGCAAATACTGTCGATAAATTAGGCAATGTATCAATTCTCTATAAAAAAGGCCATAATAACTCAATTTATTTAAAATATATAGCGTTTAATCAGGATCCTTGTACGCGACCATTGGATGCAGAATCTATCATGGTGACATACTATTCACCACCAGCTCCAAACATAACTACTGATCGATTTGAATTTGCTGCCTATATCAAGACCCAAAATCAGCTTTCACCATCTGACATCCGTATTCAAGCATTAACCTCGGGGGCCAAGGCACCGGAACCTACAAATTTAGTACTGATAAATTCAGATGATAATGACTACTGCTATAAGATTACCAAACGACTTTTTCTTCAGCAAGGAGAAAATAATATTCGCGTAGTAGTAAATGGAGACCACGAGACATTCACTGATACACTATCCATCTTCCATGTAGTCAAGCGTCCGAACCTTTATATATTTTCTGTGGGAGTTGTCTATGAAGACTTAAGTTTTACGGGCAAAGACGCTGCCGATTTCGTGTCTCTTTTTACTGACCAGGAAGGCAGGCTGTTTGAAAAGGTCACATACGACCTGCTAAATACAAGAGAAGAAACAAAAGCCATTTCGATTATTAACAAATTGGAAGATTTCTCCCAGCTTCCGATTGAGGATGAGGACCTGGTTTTCGTATTCTTCTCCTCTCATGGAGATCTAATCAATCAGGATTTTTCCATCCTCGGATCCAACTACGATTTTGAAGACCCGGCAACTATGGTCCATTTTAAGCAAGAAATCATTCGACGCATTTCAAAAATAAAGGGAAAAAAAGTTCTTTTCCTCGATGCCTGCAAGTCTGGAAATCTAAAGGGAAAAGGGGAGCAACCATCTCTTGAATTGGTGTCTACTATATTTAAAGTAGTGGCATCAACTCCAGGAATTCTTGCCATTAGTTCCAGTACAGATCAGCAATCATCCTACGAAGTCAATGACTTACAAAACGGAATTTTCACCGCTGCAATAAAACAACTGTTCTTACAAAACCCCAAGGTTTCTGACCTTAACAGCGACCAGGTTATTACCATCGGGGAGCTTTATCAATACCTCGGTCAGCGGGTGCCAGAACTGATCAAACAGTATTTTAAGGACCCTAATCGCCAACAGAATCCAACCATGCCACTTGAAGAAATTGATCGGGAACTTCCGATTTATTACATTTCAAAAAGTCAATTGTGAGATCTTTCCTACTACTCATATTAAACTTTACTTTCTGCATTTCTTTTGCACAAACCTGTGATTGTGACACCCTGCGTGATCAATTGGCATTAAAGACTTTTGCAGCTGCAATGACGGGCCATCCCTGGGACACCACTGAGTCGATAGATAAATGGAAAGGCATTACACTAAATGAAATGGGCTGTGTCGAAGCGCTGGAAGCTCCGAATCTCCTTATGAAAGGTGTGATTCCCCTATTCAGCTTGAGCAATTTACACTGTATTAAAAATATTGACTTACATCAGAACCAGATTTTTGGTCCAATTCCTCCTGATTTAGATAAATTGGAAGTCCTGGAAAGTCTAAATCTTGCCTACAACGAATTATCCACCACCATGCCAGTGGAAATTGGAAGTCTCCACAACTTAAAATATCTACGTTTAAACTTCAATTTCTTATCCGGTCAACTCCCCATGGAATTGGGGGACTTGAGTAATCTACAAGAATTGTTTTTAGGGAATAATGATTTTTCCGGAGGCATTCCCGCATCGTTTGTAAATCTGACCGACTTATTTGGGATTGATTTTAGTAATAATAATTTCTCGGGGCCAATTCCCGCCTTTTTCCAGAATCTTTCTCCATTAGCCTTTCATATCAACGATAATAATTTTACGGACACAGCCTGGGTAAATTTTGCGCCAAACTTTACTGGCACCATAGTAAATATTTCCAATAATGATTTTAGGGTCCTACCGCTGATCACTTCAACCAGTATAAGGGAGGAAAAATTTATGGCCCAGGGAAATCGATTTACATTTGATGATCTACTACCCAATTTCCATCTTTTTTTCAGCTCCATTATTTTTGGGTCTATCGAGCCGGATAGATACAGTCCCCAGAAGGAATTCTTCCCGGATACTATCATTCAGTTTCCAGCCAATGTAGCTCCAATCATAGATCTGGATATTGATACTGAAATTAAAAACAATGAGTATCGCTGGTATAAAGATGATGTACCGGTGTACAACGGTCAAAGTGCAGTCCTGAATCTCAACGAGCTTTTTAATAATGCGGACGAATATTCAGGGGTTTACCGGTGTGAAGTCGAAAATATTGAAGTGCCTGAACTAACCTTGAAAACCGGAAATATTACGATTGAGGTGGATGTCCCAAAGGTACAGTCAGCCAAAACTCCAACCGCATTCACCCCAAACCAGGATGGCGTGAACGATTTCTTTGTAATACCAGCAGCGGAAGATGGTCAATACACACAAAATGAAATAATTATTTATAATCGCAACGGTGAAATGATATTTCGTACAACAAACTACGGAAACGATTGGGAAGGAACGGACTTCAACAATCAACCATTGGGCAACGGTACCTACTATTTTCTTTTTAAGTCCCTCGATTATCAAGAATCGGGGATGATCACCATACAGAGGTAACCCATGAGGAAAACAGGATTGCAAAAAAGTGTCTCGTCTTACACATACCCCAATACCTTAAGCCTTGTCCTTCTGCAGATTGGTTGTATTTTCATATTAATGTCTGCCGCAGCCCAGGATCTTCCTCTCAATTTTTCTTTCGATGATCTTCGCCAGGAACTAAATCCAGCTTCGCCCGATCCTGAATATCTCACTCACGATGGACACTACAGGCATTATTTTGAATCTTTATTTTCGCAGGAATTATTAAACCTTACAAATCATAGTGCCTCATATCAGGGCACGGTGCAATATCAGTGGTTTCCCGATTTCAAAAAGGATTACACATTTAAGTGGAATTTTGGAGCTGCAGCATTTATCGACAAATTCGGTCCCACCGAACATTTGTTGCTAAATATCAGGGCTGGTTTAAATTGGATTTCGCCTGGGGGTGATATGATCGCTGCAGGAGTTAGGCTGGGTTATCAGCACCAGAAAGTCGATTTATCCGGTACCGAATTACTTCAATTTGGAGATCCTGTTGCTTCACTGGCGTATTATCAGAAATCTCCGGATTTAGGATTTGGTCTTTATTTTAACAAAAGGGTACTTGAATATCACGATGTCTTCTTTGGCATATCAATACCACATCTTTATACACTTGACTATGGTGAAACAGACAAAGGATTTATAACGAAGGGAAGGTCCTCTGCACTTGCCGGTGCCAACATCTATTATGCTGACTACGGTTATCTAGAGCCTATGCTGCATTAC
>JABDLW010000036.1 GCA_013001805.1 Saprospiraceae bacterium
CCGTAGGACTGAGTGCAACGACCAAATTGGCACCCAGAAAATACATGGGGCAAATGATGGGTATTTGGTTTGTTGGGGCTGCTTTGGGCAATTTGATTGCTGGCTTGTACTCTGGGAACTTTGATCCTGAAAATGTACAGCAGATGCCCAATTTATTTATGTCAGTAGTGTGGCTGGGAGTAGGCTCCGGCATATTATTTCTCGTTTTGAGTCCGCTCATGCGTAAATGGTCTGGTTCCGTTCATTAATCAGCGAAGGCGAGTAAACAGGTATCAACCTAGTATTAAAACAGAGATCCCTGTCCTTTTGGGCCAGGCTCAACCGGGGCTATTAATTGGGCATCGTTTTCGCTGACCTTTCCAACCCTTGAAGACACCTCATAAGCCTTTATGTGCTCGTTGGGATATGGACTGATGATGCCTAACGCATCTTCAGGAGGTATTGTGTCATCTAACCAAAGATTCTCCTGATCGCGCGTTAGTATGGCCGGCATTCGATCATGGATATGAGCAATTGTTTCGCTGGGCTCTTGAGTCAGTACAGTATAAGATCGGATAAGTTGCCCATCGGGAGACTTCCAGTTTTCCCAGAGACCAGCAAGGCAGAAGATATCCTGGTCTGTGGTAACGATGCGAAAAGGTGTCTTTTTGTTACCTTTTTTGCTCCATTCATAGTAGCCATCCATAGGAACTAGACATCGTCTCTTTTCTATCGCATATTTAAAAGCAGACTTTTCCATCACCGACTCGATCCGGGCATTGATCATCTTATATCCTATTTTGATATCCTTTGCCCAAAAAGGAATTAAGCCCCATCGCAAGGGTGAAAAGTGGGTCGGATCTTTGTTGGTAATTGCCGGCATGACATGTGTCGGAGCCACATTGTAGTTGGGCAGTGGGTTATACTTTTCTAATTCTTCAGAATAGAAAGTTGCCTTAAATCTGGCTTCGAGTTCTTTTTCTGACTTGGTTAATGATGATCTGCCGCACATCTGAATAAAAAATTCGTTTATTTAGTAATTGAGTACAAATTAAGGAATGCCGGCTAAATCAATGATCAAGCTAATTTTTTCACTTATTTTTCTTATATCCCTGAACCTGCTCTATGGACAGCTACAATACACCCAGCATTTTACAGACCTTCTCGACGAGTGTGAGGCATCTTTTGTGATGCCGGTGGAAGGCTGGTATAAGCTAAAACTTCTTAAAAAAGCAGAAGCACGTAAATATGACCTGATGATTGAATCTCAAGAACACGAGTTCGAAATCAGATACAAGTTGATCCCCGACTATCAGATATCAGCTCCGCATATTACTTGTGTTTCGACAGTCAGCGATTTAGCCAGTAATGAGGAGCGATTTGATATACAGCTTAATGTCTTGGATGTCGAACAAGCCCGCGCAGATTTCAATGCTGACTGGGCAGCTTATGCTGATTTTGTCCCAAAATCCTCTATCACAGATAAGTTCTATGCTAGATTGGTTATGCTGCAAAGGGATCATCACCTGTTACAGACCATCATGTTTTTCAATGAGCATGATGCAGAAAAGGATATAAGATTGCATTCGCTAAGCTTTGTCCCGACCAGGGGTGCCCAATCAAACTAAGGACGTTTCTGATGCACCTGAGATTAGTCTTGAGCGCATTTTTGATCAGATCAAATCCGTGGGCCGCCAATCTAAAGGGCAGGAGAAGTGAAATCGTTCATAGCCCTGGTCACATAAGTTTTTACGATGATGATGAAGAGCCAGAAGCTGCCACCGGGAATCATATAATGCTCTCAGTTAATAGGGGGATGCTGCATTTCTGCCAAAAAAGCAACACTTAGTTTCATCCTTCCAGATAGTGGACACTGGTGCGCAAGCCCAGGTCAAGGATCTGAATCATCCGGAATCCAATCAGACGGTGGTCAATCCTAAAGTCCTCAACAAATGGATCTATTTGAATGTAGAGTGAGGGAGTAATGTGAATCGCGACATTCTTGATAAATAAACTTCTCTCGACATGATAGTGACCACTAAAGACATGGAGAAAATTAGGATGTGCCAAAAACAATGATAGGATCTCAGCCCGGTCAATCAGGGCGTGCTCCCGGTCCATAAAAGGCACTCCCATGAGAGCTGGTGGATGATGCATAAAAATCAAAATCTGTTTTTTCTGATACAGATCCAGCTTAGTTTTAAGCCAAGATTTTTGCTGGTCGGAGGTCACTTTTGAGCCTGTGTCAAGGAATAATAAAGCAATTTGTTCAAAATCAAGGTCATAGTAGATTTCATTCTTTCCTGTTAGCTTCAACTTACTGAATACATTGCCCAATAAGATCTGATTGTCGTGATTGCCTGGGATGACGTAGTAGGGCTTTCCTAAAGAATCGAGTTGTCGCTTCTGCCAAGTATAAATTTCTGCATTTCCGTCATGCAGGCATAGATCTCCTCCGAGCACTAATAGATCAAAATGCCGGGTTTTCAGGACTTCGATAATCTTGAGAAAATTTTGCCTTACATCTACATCAAAGGGAAGCTCTTTTGTCAGTCCGGTGTGTAAATCAGTAATGAAAGCAATTTGCATGTTTCAAATTAAGGTAAATAATTGATCAGAAAAGCATAGTGCACAAATTCCGCACCATTCCTTAGATTTCCCCAAGTCTGAGACTGCATCTTGCGCACCAGTTAATAATATGTTAAATTAAAATTCTCAAGAAACTCGCCCTTGAAATGGGCGTTAAATCATTACTCAAAGCAAAACGTAACACAAGCAAAACCATGAAAAAGATTTTCTCCCTGATGGTGGCAGGTGCGACAGGAGGACTGATCGTTCTAGCAGGCTTGTTCTCAGTACACCATTATACTATATCAAAGGACAGTGCCAGTGACGTGCACTTGACCTCGGCTCGACAGGCATTGGGCATAGAAAGCATGCCCGGAGATTTTATTGCTGCAGCAGACAAAGCAATGCCGGCAGTAGTTCACATAAGTGTTAAAGAAAGTCAGGCACTCACGAGAAGCAGATCAGATCAACAAAGAAGACGCGATCCTTTCAGCTTTTTCTTTGGAGATGATTTTTTCGGAAATCCGAGAGGTCGGGAAGGTAAAGGTTCGGGGGTCATTATCACTAGAGATGGATATATTGTTACTAACAATCATGTGATTGAAATGACAGATGATTATGAAGTAACGTTGCATGATGACAGGAAATTTAAAGCACAACTTGTAGGCACGGATCCGCGCACTGATATTGCAGTTTTGAAGATAGATGCCGATGCTTTACCCTTTTTACAATTTGCAAATTCTGATGATGTTCGAGTGGGTGAGTGGGTGCTTGCGGTGGGAAACCCCTTTGATCTGACCTCAACAGTGACTGCAGGTATCGTTAGTGCAAAAGGTAGAAACCGGATCTTAAAAAGGAATGATGCAATCGAGGATTTTATACAAACCGATGCAGTTGTTAATCCCGGCAATAGTGGAGGTGCACTCATAAATCAGGAAGGTGATCTCATTGGAGTAAATACGGCTATTGCGACGGCAACCGGATACTATGCGGGCTATTCATTTGCGATACCATCCAATATGGTGGAACCCATCGTTCACAACATCATAGATTTTGGTGGACCACGCGTTTCGCTGGGTGTTTATGTCGCTTCAATAAAAGACTATGAAGAATACACCGAAAATGAACTTGAACAGAAAAATGGTGTTGTAGTTACTGAAGTAATTGATGGAAGTGCAGCGCAGTATGCGGGCATTTTACCATCAGATATCATTGTAAAAGTGGAAAAGGAAGAAATTAATTCAGCAGAAGATCTGGTAGAGGTAATGAATGAACATAAAATTGGTGACCAAATCCAGATTACATTGATCAGAAATGGAAAAGCGGAGAAAGTTTCGGTATTACTAAAGTCATAAAATAATCTTCTTTGAAATAAGAAATACAAAGGTTTAAGTTGGTTTTTCGTTTTGTTTTGATGCGCCTGTCATGATTTTTTGACAGGCGCTTTTTCGTAGTGTGGTATGGCTGATTCATCCAAGGATTAGTGGTTTAAAGACAAATCGGAGTTAATTATTTCATTCCTTCCTGGACTTTGTTACGAGATGTTGCTTTCCTCCACAATTCACACACTGACTGAAGACAGCCAAGAATCATTTTAGTTAGTGAGCTACTATTTCAAGCTACGATGATATACTATCTTTGTTACATATGATAGAATCACAGCAAACCAGAATCAATCTAGATCCTTCGTTTCATAGAGCTTATACCAGTCTTAATAGGGAACAACAAAAGGCAGTAGATCACATCGAAGGACCGGTCATGGTCGTGGCAGGACCTGGAACGGGGAAGACGCAAATCTTGGCACTGCGCATTGGTAATATTCTCCAGCGTACTGACACCCAGCCTCAGAATATCCTCTGTCTTACCTACACAGATGCCGGAGCAATAGCTATGCGAAAGCGTCTAATGCAATTTATCGGAGCTGATGCCTACAAAGTGCAGGTGCACACTTTTCATTCTTTTTGTAATCAAATCATTCAGGACAATCAAGAAATATTTTCGGAACACAGTAGACTTCTCCATATATCGGATTTGGAAAAGGCGCAGATGTACCGGGAACTAATTGACGAACTACCAGTAGATAATCCACTGCGTAAGTTGCGGGGAGCCCACTATTTTGAGGCCAAGCGATTGGACAAACTATTTGCAACAATTAAAAAGGAATTCTGGGACACAGAAATGATAGTGGGAAAAATTAATGAGGAAATTAAAAACATTCAAGAAGATAAATCAGATAAAAAATACTACTACCAAATTAATTATCGATCATTTAAACCAGGTGATCCAAAAAAGAAATATTATGATGCCATTAGGAACATGGATATACTGAGAGCAGCGGTGAATCTCTTTGAGCCTTTTCAGACCAAAATGAAAGTTGCCGGGCGTTATGATTTTGATGATATGATTCATTGGGTCGTGTCGGCATTTAGAAGTGACGAAATGTTGTTAGCTTCGTATCAGGAGAGATTTCTTTACCTACTGGTCGATGAATACCAGGATACCAATGGATCGCAAAATGAAATTATTCGTCTCCTAGCTGACTTTTGGGAATCACCAAATCTTTTTGTGGTAGGAGACGAAGATCAGGCGATATTCAGATTTCAGGGTGCCAGTATAGCAAACCTTAAGCAACTATATGATCGATTTCGACCGGAGTTGATAGTTCTGTCAGAAAATTACCGTTCCACTCAACCAGTTTTGGATGCAGCGACAGCCCTTATTGCAAATAATGGAGAGCGACTAAGTGATCAGGTTCCTGGGATTGAAAAAAGACTTATCGCTCAATTATCTGATAAAAAGGCTTTAATTCCAAAGGTTTACGAATACCTCAATGTTGCACAAGAGGAAACCGCTGTTTTCGAGGCATTAAAGGCACTAAATCGTGCAGGAGAGCAACTCCATGACATTGCCGTAATATACCGGAAGCATGCACAGGCAACAAATTTAATTAAAGCGCTGGCCTATGAAAATATTGCCATTGATGTAAAACATAGGGTTAATATTTTGGAAGACCCGCTAATTATTAATATTGAAAATATTCTAACATTTTTAGAATCGGAATTTGAAAACCCTGGCAAGAATGATAGGCTTCTTTTTAAGATCATGCATTTTCGTTTTTTTAATATAGTCCCGGTAGATCTGGCCAGAATTTCTCAATTCTGTTGGAGAGAATATAAAAATCCTATTTCACTAAGGCAAACCATCAAAGATCAGCAACTACTTGAGACATTAAACCTGACAAATGCCCAAGCGATTTTAAGTTTTTCCGGATTGATCGATTTGTGGGTTCAGCGTATTCCCCATGTCACTCTACAAATCTTATTTGAACGAATTTTGCAAGAAGGGAATATTCTGGCTGACATACTATCTGGTGACATGCGCACCTACCGGACACAAGTAATAGCTACTTTTTTTAATTATATTAAAAATGAATCGTTACGCAATCCTGAAATAGATTTGCCAGTCTTTTTGGATACACTAGTCCAGATGCGCGAAATTGGAATTCCACTGCAAATGCATAGCCTTACCCGCACCAAAGAAGGAATTAATTTTCTAACAGCACATGGTGCCAAAGGGCTGGAATTTAAACATGTCTTTATTATTGGCTGTAATCGAAGAAATTGGGAACAACTCCGTGGAGGCAATTTCGGATTTTCGTTGCCTTCCAATCTAGAGGATCCAAGTATGGATGCGGACGAAAGGGATGAACGGCGACTTTTTTATGTGGCGATGACACGGGCCAAGGAACATCTCACAATGTCTTTTGCGGCAGAAAATTTGACAGGAATGCCAGATGAGCCATCTCAGTTTATTGGTGAGATGATGTCAACAAATAAAGTAGCTTTTGTTGCCAAACAAACACTGCCAGAAGAAGTCGTGACTTTTTATGAAGCTTTGCTAGACAAAAAGGATCAAGAGTTACCTCTGCTGGATCATGATCTTATTGATAAGAAATTGGAGAGGTTAATTATTTCTCCTACGGCACTAAATCAGTTTTTGGCATGTGCCCGGTCTTTTTATTTTGAATCGATTTTGGGTGTGCCGCTTGCCAATAATCAATACCTGGGATTTGGCAATGCCGTGCATGAGGCACTACGCATCTTCTTGAACCGGATAAAGCAGGGTCTGGACGCTGCCCCTGAGAGCATTCTGGACCATTTTAGTGAAGCCATGTCTAAGTACAGATCTTTTTTTACAACTAAGCAGTATGAAAACTATTTGGCACATGGTACGATTATACTGCCTAAATACGTAAATGAAAAACTGGGAGACTGGAAATCGGCTCAATTCCTTAGTACTGAAGAGGGAATATCTCATATCAACCATCGTGATGTGCCAGTAACCGGCAGATTGGATTTAATTTTAAAAGACCAGACCGGTCAAAATTTGGTAATTGATTTTAAGACCAGCAATGTTAATAATATAAAATTACATAAAGATAAACTACAGCCTGCCCGTAATTTCGATGAAAAGGGAGGGGACTACTGGCGGCAAGTAGTATTTTACAAAATACTGTTGCAGGAAAGTGGGAAAGCAGAAATGCGAATGGACCAGGGAATAATGAGTTTTATCGAGCCTGATAAATACGGCGAATTTGAAGATGTAAGCTTTCATGTTTCCAGTGGAGAAATGGAGTTAGTATCAAACCAGATTGTAGATGCATATGCAAAGATGAGAAACCATGAATTTGATAAAGATTGCGGCCGGCCCCATTGTACCTGGTGCAATTTTATTAAAAATGATTATGTTTTGCCACCCGAAATCATCGAAGATGAAAACGATGATGTTGCATTCGATTTTGGCGGGGAGGATTTACAGCTTCACTTCGATTTTTAATTTTCATATATCAGCTCCAAACATTTAGACCTTATTGTTTCCCATCACAACATCTTTTTTATTAAAAAATCACTAAAAAATGAAAAACCATTTAATATTTCCGAGCATCATATTCTTCTTGATTTCTCAGGTGACAGCTCAAGATGAAGTTAACCTGGTAGACATGGATAAATCACCAGGATTTTTTGATTTTTACTGGGATGGTGATAATGGTAAGATTTATCTTGAGATCGATAAGTTTGATACTGAGTTCTTGTATAGTACTGCCCTTTCCGCAGGAATCGGATCCAACGATATAGGTTTGGACCGGGGACAATTAGGTGGAGAATTTGTGGTGGTTTTTTCCAAAATAGGTAAAAAGATTTTACTCAAAGCGAAAAATCTTGGCTTTCGGGCCAATAGCCAAAATGATCTGGAACAAAAGGCTGTAAGTGAAGCATTTGCGGAGTCCGTACTCTGGGGTTTTGTCATCAAGCAAGAGACCGATAATGGATATCTTGTCGATGCTACGAGTTTCATTGTGAGAGATGCGCATGGAGTATCTGATAGGCTGGCTAATAGTGACCAGGGGAGTTATCGCCTGGAAGATACTCGCAGTGCAATCTACTTACCTCGCACCAAGAATTTTCCAAAAAATACAGAGTTGGAAGCGACTCTGACATTTATTGGCGATGCCAAAGGCTCTTTGATTAGATCTGTTACACCCGACCCAAAGGCAGTAACTGTGCGACAACACCATTCACTGATTGAATTGCCCAACCGTGGTTATCAACCTCGTGTCTTTGACCCACGTTGCGGATATTTTCCCATGACATACTTAGATTACGCGTCACAAATTGATCAGCCCATTGCCAAGCGTTATATCCGGCGACATTTCCTGCAAAAGAAGGATCCGTCTGCTCAGATCAGTGAGCCACTGGAGCCTATCATCTATTACATGGATGCAGGAGCACCGGAGCCGGTGAAATCCGCTCTGATGGAAGGAGCATCTTGGTGGAATCAGGCTTTTTCAGCAGCCGGCTATAAAAATGCATTTGAGGTAAGAGTAATGCCGGCCGACGCAGATCCAATGGATGTTCGGTATAATTTGATCCAGTGGGTACATCGATCAACCAGGGGCTGGTCATATGGGGCTTCCATCATTGATCCTCGAACCGGCGAGATTCTGAAAGGGCATGTGTCTCTGGGCTCCCTACGTGTGCGCCAGGACTATTTAATTGCTCAGGGGCTTGATGCATCATTTAAGGAGGGCAAATCCAATGAACCATTGGTTGAATTGGCATTAGCCCGATTGAGGCAACTGGCTGCACATGAAGTGGGACATACTTTGGGTCTTGCCCATAATTTTGCCGCATCCACCAATGATCGTGCTTCTGTCATGGATTATCCACATCCATATGTCAAGATTGATGACAATGGTACCATTGATTTTTCAGATGCTTACGATGTGAATATCGGCGAATGGGACAAACGCGCTATCCTGTATGGTTATCAGGATTTTGCACCCGGACAGAACGAGGAGGAAGAACTGCGGGCTATCTTGAATGGCAATGATCAGATGGGCCTTGATTACATATCAGATCAAGATGCCAGGCCAGCCTATGGAGCACATTTATCCGGACATCTGTGGGACGGAGGTAGCTCTGTGGTCGAAGAGTTAGACCGTATGATAGACGTGCGTCAGAAAGCGCTTGCTAAATTTGGTCGTGATAACATTCCGGAGGGAGCACCTATGGCTGATCTAGAGCTCATTTTGGTCCCGCTATATCTGAGCCACCGATATCAAGCTGAGGCTGTTTCTAAAATCATTGCCGGAATCGATTATCGCTATTCCGTGAAAGGTGATTTGAGTAATGAGAAAACTAAAATGGTAGAATCAGCTCAGCAAGAAGCTGCAATTAGAGTCCTATTGAAAACCTTATCTCCAGAATACCTCACATTGCCTGAGTCAATAATCAGTCTTATACCACCGGTGCCGATTGGCTATAGCCGAGGTCGCGAACACTTTAAGACAAGGACAGGGCTCAGTTTTGATCCGATCACAGCGGCAGAGGTTTCCGCAGGCACTACGTTAGGTTTTATGCTAAACCCACAGCGAATGAGCCGGCTTTTTGAGCAGCATACCCGTAATGCGTCGCGGCTTTCGGTAGCAGACTTTCTGGACGGGGTAGCCAATGAATTAAGTAAGAATGTGCGTAATAGTAGCAACATGCAGAAAGCAGTGGCCGAGGCAGTGGAAGCTCAATTTATCTTCCAATTAATTTCATTGGCCGCTGATCAATCAGGTCATCATCAGGTGAGTGGGCTGGCTAGGCAAAAACTACTTGAGTATCAGTCAGGTATTCCCGGAGCCAGTAGAGGTCATAGTCTGGCCATACTGTCGAAGATCAGTGAATTTTTAGCTGATCCCGCAAAGTATCAGAAGCCAGATGTATTACCTATGCCTGACGGATCACCGATCGGTTGTTCGAGCGAGTTTTAAAGAAACCGGGCTTTGAGCGAAGGAGTTGGGACCATACAGCTACTCCTTTTACCAAAGAAACTATACCTGTTTCGCGCAATAAGATCATATGCCCAATCACGGATGAACCGTGGAAGGGTCACGAGATAATAAAGCCATCTGTAGGGCGAGCGAAGATGCCTTGCCACTCTCAAAGCTGCATTCGAACGCAGGTAAATAGATCCATTTTCTACTAAAACCAGGGAGTCAACATTCTCTGACAAATCATGAAGGACCTTTTTACCTAAAGGACTTTGTAACGGCGCAAAATATAACTTATCATCACGCTCATGCCTAATTATAAATTGAATAGCGCTATTGCATAAGTTGCAAACCCCATCAAAAAATAGGATATCCTTGTCGATTAATTCAGAAGGTTGCGGGGACACTTGTTTTAAGCTTTACCTTTCTAAACAAAAAGGCCTTCGTATAGTTTGCTGATGTCACCTACCGGATGTATCTCAATATGAGTCGGCCTAAAGTCCAGATTTTCCGCGTGAAACTTGGAGAGAAAAATACGGGTGAATCCAAGCCTTTCTGCTTCAAGAATCCGTTGTTCCAACCGGCTGACTGAACGGATCTCACCCGAAAGGCCGACCTCGCCGGCAAAACACGTGCTGAGAGGTATGGTGACATCTTCCAGAGAAGAGATCAAAGCGCTAAGCACAGCTAAATCTATCGCCGGATCAGTTACTTTTAGGCCCCCTGCTATATTGAGAAACACATCTGATTGACCGAAAAAGAGCCCGCATCTTTTTTCCAGGACAGCTAGTAACATGTGGAGGCGACGAATGTCAAAACCAGTAGTTGATCTTTGCGGAGTACCATAAACAGCGGAGCTGACCAATGCTTGCGTCTCAATCAAGATTGGCCTTTGACCTTCTAAAGTCGCGGAAACAGCATTGCCACTACTACTGTGGTCGGACTGATTAAGTAGCATTTTCGAAGGGTTACTCACCGGGGTCATACCGCTGTGATGCATCTCATAGATCCCCAGTTCATCCGTCGAGCCAAAGCGATTTTTCAGACTGCGCAGCAACCTGAAGACATGTTTGTTGTCCCCTTCAAATTGCAGCACAGTGTCTACGATATGCTCTAAAACTTTGGGTCCGGCAAGAGCACCTTCCTTGGTAATATGACCAATAAGGATGATAGGGGTATTGGTTTCCTTAGCGAACCGCTGCAACATGGTGGTACAATCCCGTACCTGCGACACTGTTCCGGGTGCAGACTCCAGCATGCTTGAATGCATGGTTTGAATGGAATCAATTACAATAAGACTGGGATCTAATTTCTGGGTGGCAAGGAGCACTTTTTCCAGGTTTGTCTCCGATAGAATAAAGGCATCACTTTGATCACCGCCACCCAAACGATCTGCGCGCAATTTTATTTGCTGGCTACTTTCTTCTCCGGAAACGTAAAGAACTTTGTTGTTCCATTGTATCGCGAGCTGCAGTAATAATGTTGACTTGCCAATTCCGGGGTTGCCTCCAAGCAGAGTTATAGAACCGGGTACGATACCACCGCCAATTACACGGTCAAATTCACTATCACCAGTAGGAGTGCGACTAATAGTAGTTGACTGGATATTAGAAATAGCGATTGGAGCATGGGATTCGTTGTTCAGATTGAAAGTACTGTGATTGGAATGAAGCGGAGTCTTGGTTATACGCTCCTCCTGATAGGTATTCCACTCCTGACATGAAGGACATTTCCCGATCCATTTGAGCGACGTTGCACCACAAGAATTGCATGAATATTGTGTTTTTATTTTTATCATTTGTATCTTTAGGGCACCTCAGAAGTCCATGCCATCTACGAAGGTATAATATGGATCACTATTGCTG
>JABDLW010000042.1 GCA_013001805.1 Saprospiraceae bacterium
GCCTACAACTGTCCAATACACGACATCGGCAATTCATTGAAAATATGAATATCCAGGATCTGCTTAAACTCGAACGAATTAAACTTTCGAGCGGCCAATTGCGAAAAATACTACTGTTAAAGATCATTTTACTTCAGCCTCAATTCTTATTATTGGATAATGCACACCTCGGCCTTGATCACCAAAGCAGACAGGTTTTAAATGATTACATTGACTTACTGGTAAGCCAGGATAATCAACAAATTATTATGTCAGGTCATTTTCGCAGCTTACCTAAGTGCATAACTCACGTCCTGCATTTGGAAAAAGGCCAAATAAATGGGATCCAGTCCGTAGGTGAATATATGGCTAACAAACAGGCAATCAATGCTGCACCCGAGCTACCTGTATCCATCCCGAATTATTTTTCAAGGCCGGTCAACGAACCATTTAAAAGAGTTTTGCACTTTGCAGACATATCGATTAAATATAAAAATACAAGTGTCTTAGAGAAATTAAACTGGACAGTCAAGAAAGGGGAAAAATGGACGCTACAGGGACCCAATGGTGTGGGAAAGTCGACGCTCATCAGCTTAATTTATGCTGACCACCCTCAAGCTTATTCCAACAAGATCCAATTATTTGATAAAGCCCGTGGATCCGGTGAAAGTATCTGGGATATTAAAAAACGAATAGGGTTTTCCTCACCCGAACTCCACAGCTTTTTCAACTTTAATTTTGAGACACTTTCTGTTATTCTATCCGGTCTCTATGACACCTTTTATCTGGGCAAATACAGCGACGAACAGAGGCAAGCAGCTGAATCTCTCCTGCAATACTTCGATATAAGTGAACACTTGTATGCACCTTTTCATAACCTTTCTACCGGTACCCAGCGAGTCATCTTGTTGTTGAGAGCTTTGATAAAGCGACCACCGGTTTTACTACTAGATGAACCCTACCAGGGCCTGGACCAGGACACCATACATCAATGCAATCACCTGCTTTGTGAAATATTGACAGAACAGCATACTTTAATCTTCATTTCCCATTTCGATGATGAAGTCCCGGCAATCATTAAAAAACAATTAATCTTAAACTAATGCCGATCCAATGACCTCGCTTTTTACTTTGGTATGAGGGAAGTAATCTAGCCTTCTTTGTATCAAAGATCACAAAACACCCAACGTTCAGAAAAGTCTGATCAATAAATAAGATAGCTACCTAGTACCCGCGAGAGTTAACTTAAAACCAATATGGCATTAAACACTTTAAACGGTTTTGTTAGCATGGAATCCTTCAGATCCTTTGGGGAAAAAGACAAAATGAACGAAGATCATATAACCCTTTGACATAGATCTTTTGAAGCCAGTTTTTTTCCTTCCAGCTTTGTTTCAAATAAAATCATCGAATCAAATTTAGGTTTGATTTAATCTTTAATACCAACAAATGTATGACAATGTTGGCATGGAGTGACTTGTGCTATTAGGTCAGATATTTATTATGCGTTTCGTGACAAAGTGCATTTGTTTTATCTAAACAATTATTACCTATGAAATACTTTTTTACACTTTTATTGCTTTCCTTTTTTTTTGAAGTCATTGCACAAATTCAATTTGAACAAAGCGTATCAATCGACACAAACGGGACAGCCCCCCATTTAAGTGCAGCACTTGATGTAAAAAGTACAGAAAAAGGAGTGCTAATACCGCGAATGTCAACAAGTGACCGTGTTGGCATTTTTAGTCCTGCCATAGGATTGCTGGTGTATGACAACGACACGCAGAGTTTCTGGTATCACCGTGGTACAGGCTGGACCGAATTAATCGGTGCTCCTTCTTCCAGCATTAGCGATGTCGACGGCGACACGAAAGTGCAGGTAGAAGCCCTACCGGATGAAGACATTATTCGATTTGACCTGGGAGGCACGGAATTTTTTCGCATGGACTCTGGCAGAATTGACGTTGTCAACACCGGAAGTTCCGTTTTCATCGGCCTGGAGGCCGGTGATCAAGATGATTTTTCCAACAACCGGAATATTGGGATTGGATTTAAAGCATTAGAAAAAAACATCAGCGGAGAAAGCAATGTGGCGGTGGGTGTTGGTGCTATGGCGGAAACTCTTGACGCTGATGGTAATACGGCTCTGGGAAGATCATCACTTTATTACAATAACGGTGCGCATAATACAGCGGCCGGATTTCAATCGCTGCTCAACAATACAGATGGGATAAACAATGTCGCCATAGGATCGGGTGCTTTGGCCACGAATACCCTGGGGAGATATAACACTGCTGTGGGATATTGGGCCTTAATAAATAATGCAGAACGACATTACAATACGGCTTTGGGCTTCCAGGCTCTTCGGGAAAATGTGGATGGATATAAAAATACCGGTATCGGGGCCAATGCCTTGCGATCAAATGAGGAAGGATTAGAAAATACTTCCGTGGGGAACGATGCACTTTATGCAAATATTAATGGGAACTATAACATCGCCCTGGGGTCAGAAGCTCTGCGAAAAAACGAAAAGGGGAGTAAGAATACGGTAATCGGGTTTCGTGCACAACACGAAGCAATTGACCTGAGTGAAACCACGGCAGTCGGATTTAATGCGCTACATGACAATAAAGGATTTGGTAATACAGCGGTTGGTACCGAGGTCCTCCCGGTTAATACCACCGGCACTTATAATACTGGTGTTGGTTACCGATCCCTTTATAAAAATAAAGGTATTCATAATACGGCCGTTGGAAGTGAGTCTCTGCTTAACAATAACCTGGGTCAATTTAATACCGCTTTAGGCCACTGGGCACTCAAATTAAATGAAAATGCTTTTGGCAACACGGCAATAGGTCACAATGCACTGGAAAGAAATGTAGATGGCAGCTTCAACACAGCCTTGGGGTACTGGTCTCTTTATCAAAATAACTCAGGTGCCTACAACATCGCCATCGGGTATTTGGCAGCCTCCGAAAATACCATCGGAAGTAGCAATATAGCCATTGGAAATAAGGCTCTCTTTAGCAATCAAGGTCTGAGTAACCTGGTGGCAATCGGTGATTCTGCATTGTACAACAATGGAGTCGGCATAACCAAACCCATCCACGGAAAAATGAATACCGCAGTTGGCTCCAAAGCTCTGTTTGCCAACACAATTGGGGCAGAGAATACGGCACTAGGTTTTCAATCATTGCATCACAGTAGTAATGCCTATAATAATTCAGGGCTGGGTAGTCATGCATTATTTAGCAATAGCTCAGGGTCAAGAAATACGGCAGTGGGATCGCAGGCTTTGTTTATAAATAGTGAAGGCTCTGACAATACCGCCTTCGGCTATCGCAGTCTCTACCACAATACCCTCGGCACTGCCAATGTAGCTATGGGAAACTGGGCACTTTATGGCAATAGTGTACAGGATCAAAATACTGCGGTAGGTGATTCCTCACTTTACAACAATGGTGGTGACAAAAATGTAGCAGTGGGGTACCAGGCTTTACATGCAGCATCATCCGATACCTCAAGTCAAAATACAGCAGTAGGTTGGCGCGCTCGTAGATATCCCTGGGGTAATAATAACACAGCAGTTGGGTATCAAGCCGGAATCAACATTCAGGGAGAAAACAATACAGCTGTCGGCAGCTTGACTGGCATCTTACCAGTGATCAACCTACACAATACCGGCCAATTTGGCTACAATACTTTTGCAACGGCAAACAATCGTTATGCCATCGGCAATACGGCTGTGACCTGGATTGGAGGGCAAGTGACCTGGTCTACCTATTCCGATGCTCGTTTCAAAAAGAATATAAAAGAGGATGTTATAGGCCTCGATTTTATCACAAACCTAAGACCCGTCTCCTTCCAATGGGACATTCAGTCGCTAAATAAAAAGATAGGGCAAGTAGCAGAAGTCTATACTGAGAATCCCCAAATGCGAAATTCCATAGCCGCCCAGGAATCCAAAATCTATAACGGACTTTTAGCCCAGGAAGTAGAAGCGCTGGCCAGGAAACTAAACTACAACTTTAGTGGAGTGAAAGTCCCACCTAATGACCAAACTCCATATAGTATTGCCTACGCTGACTTTGTGGTGCCATTAATAAAAGCAGTGCAGGAGCAACAGGAAATCATCGAAGAAATGCAGGAAAAAATCAGTGATCTGCAGCAGCAGCTTTCACGCCAATAATACCTCGTCATTTAAAAGAAACACTGCCTGCCCCATTATTTAATCATTAAAACAAACCACGAAAATGTATAAATATGTGTTTATGATAATATCAAGTTTTCCTTGTCATCTCTTTAGTCAAAGTCAACTTGATATTCAGGGTGATCCGGCTTCCCCGGACACCGTAGCAATCATCAGGGCTAATTACAGTGGAGCTTCAAACACGGTAGGACTAAAAGTGCACTCGGCACCGGAAGATTATCTCGGAATTGGGGGTGTATTCTATGGAGGTTCAAATGGTATGCAGGGTCTCAGCACCACAGGTGCAGGCGTAATTGGCCGAAGTGACGAAGGCACCGGAGTGTACGGCGTGAGTACACATGCTGGTGTTTTGGGGTTTAGTCTCACCGAGTTAGGCGGATACCACACCTTCGATCAGGAAGGAGGTGTTGTCGGATACAGTAATTTTGCTCCTGGAGTATACGGTCAAAGTACGGATCATTTTGGCATTCAAGGTGTAAACCAGACAGGTCCGGCCATCGTTGGTACTGCGGGTAATGGCGGCGTGAACATTAATGGCAATCTCACGGGAGTAATTGGGATGAGCCTTACCGATAATCTCGGTTTTGCCCGGACGGCCAGGATCGGGGTTTGGGGGGTGAGCGACAGCATTGGTGTACTCGGTCACTCGATAAAGAGCGATGGATACGGCGTGTTGGGTACCACCAGTGCTTTTCGAGGCCGTTCAGTGAAAGGCGTTGCTTATGGAAGTAGTAGCATTGGCGTGATGGGTATTGCCCAGGAAGCGAACAGCACCGGTGTTTGGGGTGAGGGTAAAACCGGTGGCTTTTTCAAGGGTAGTGATGGAACAGCAATACAGCTTGGGGGCGTAGCATCGCAATATTCGACCACGGCCGGTGCCGACGATGCTGTAATCCGGTCTCAGAAAACCCAAAACCATGGCGACCTGTTTCTCGTGAGCAATGACGAAGTGGCCATTCATCTTGATGATGATAACAACAGCGAAGGTCATTTCAAGATATTTAATGGTGATACGGTGCAGATCCTTAGCATTGACGAAAATGGGAATCTCACCGTTGCTGGAAATTGCTATTGTGCTAATTCTGTTGCTTCAAAAGATATAGGTCGAAGCCTGGATAAAGAAATAAACCGGTCAGGCCAAAGCCTTTCTCAAGAAGACCGAGAGTTAGATCCAGAATGGTTTAATTCATTGAAACCTACTTCACTAATAAAAGAATTATTAGAAAAAATAGCATTTCTCGAAGCAGAAAACAAGGCGTTTAAAAATCAAATGAACAACCTGACCATACAATTGGCCAAATTAGAATCGAGCTTCTGAAAATCGATAAGAAGGCCCACTTTTTTTAACCCTGAAGAAGCACGAACTGCATTTTATCGAATTCGGTGAATCAGAAAATATTGAAACGACTCCTTGAGTGTGATCATAGATCTTCGGAGAAAGTTCATTTTGTCGCGAATGTCTTCATGTTGCGAATTTGACATGTGGGTCAAAGCACCATCCAGGCTGGCCAATTCCTGAATATGAAAGACATGTGTGCCGATAGTAACCTGCCATTCAGTTATCTGCTCGAGAATGCGGTTGAACTCATCTTTAAAATCTTTCAGTTCACCATTTAGCTTGAGATCAGCAAATTGGGATGCCAGCAGTTCGATTCGGGCAAGATAAATCTTCACTTCCTCCCTGATGTGCTGCAATTCATTAATCCATATAAGATGTTCAAAATGAATATTGGAAAGTTTTTCTAGCGTCTGGATCATCATTTGTGGCATTTTGATTCAAACTAAATCTCCTAATAATCCGAATTAGAGGCCATGACCCCGATCACGGCAATAAGTGACCTCTGTCGCCCCGGCTTAAAATCCTTGACTGGAATCATATGGCAGCTTGTATCAGATCATTGAATAAATGCCTCAGACATTGTACTTTGATGACAGATTTAGTCCAAAAGTAGAATTTATTAATTAACCTTTAAAATGCAGATTATGAAACTTCAAAAGAAAGGTAACGGACGTCAAATCAGACCACTATTCCGGGATCTGTTTGACGATTTCTGGGGAACGAACAAATTCTTCGAAGGAGAATGGTTACCCACACCGAGATTCAAAACACCAGCTGTAAACATTAAAGACAATGACAAGGATTTCGAAATCGAAGTAGCAGCACCTGGATTGGCAAAAGACGACTTTGAAGTAACGATTGAAAATGGCATCTTATGTGTTTCTTCAGAAAAAGAAGAAAAAACGGAAGAAAAAACGGACAACTACACCCGTGAAGAGTTTAATTACTCTGCATTTAGCCGAAGTTTTGCCCTTCCGGAAAATGTTGACCCCGAAAGTGTTGATGCCAAATACAAAGATGGTGTTTTAAAACTCACACTTAAAAAATTGGCTCTGGCAACTCCGGAAACCAAGAAAATTCAAATTAAGTGATTGACCAGGAAAGAGTGGTGCTTCGCATGAAGCGCCACTCTACCTTTAATATCGAGTTCTAGACCTCCTTTCACATACTTCGCTGTGGAACAGGGCGTTGTGGTAAGATAATTCCTTAACTGTACGGATACCGGCTTTGACATCTGGATTATACTCCCATAACTTTAATCAGATCTTACGCATTGCTGACACGGGTTTCAATCTAATAGCAGTAAGTGCCGGGTAGATTGATGCCAGAACAGCAGTGATCACGACTAAAAAAAGTATTCTCCAGTATTGTGCTGGATTTAATTTGGGATGAATAATTGATTTGATACCGAAGGAAGCATAACTGTCTTCGTACAATCCTGACAAATCAATACCAGTTTCACCGGTGTAGACAATGGTGAGGTAAGCAAGTAATAACCCCAGCGGTGATCCCAGTAAGACAAGATAAATCGTCTCCAATGCAATCATAAGAAAAACGCTGAGCTTGTTCATACCAATGGCCATCAGCATGCCAAGTTCCCGAACCCTTTCTAGAACAGCCATGAGCATGGTGTTAATGATTCCAAAAGACACGGCAAGTAAAATAATAATCAGAAAAACAACCATATATTGATCAAATGATTCTACCATAATACCCAACTCCGGTGAGAGATCAGACCAGTCTTGGATTGATACTCCCGGATAGAATTCACGGTAGGATTCCATAAATATATCGAGCGAATCCGGATGGTGTACCAATGCAGCAATTTCATGAATTTGTGATGGCATTTCCAGGAGACGGGCAAGATCCTCATCTCGAACAAATACATTAAGCCCATCGTAGTTGGAATTGATCGTCTTAAATAAACCAATGATCCGAAAAGCACCAGAGGCAATGTTGCCTTTGCTATCCTGAAAGGTTAATACGATTTTGGATCTTATTCCAACGCCAAGTTTACCGGCCAGCTTCTGACCAATTATGGCCCGATTACGATCTGAAAGAGTGAAATAATTTCCCTCAATCAATTTATCATCCAGACCGGTGACGCTCTTCTCTCCCTCCATATCGACACCATTAATCTTTACACCTGTGCTGGTAAGAGATGAAGCCGCAATGCCCAGTGAAATCACTCTTGAGGTAACAGCCATGATTCTGCGGTCCTTCTGCAGGTCATTGAGAATCGAACTACCATGCTGTATGTAGTATCTGGCTTCTTTGTCTTTTCTAAAAGCCGGATGATGCATTTGAAAATGAGAAATTTCGTCATCGACAGCATCCTCCAATCTCTGATCTATGACTCCCAAAGCGTAAGCCATCATAAAAGTGGCAATCCAGATAGCCAATACAACCGAACCCAAAATCAACAGGCTCCGGGTTTTATTTCTCCAGATATTTTTCCAGGCTAAACTAAAAAGCATCGACATAATTATTTACGCATTGCATTGACCGGATGTAGTGCGCCAACTTTTAATACCGGAAAAAAAGATAGCAGGGATGCCAATAGTAAAACGATGATCGCTTGTGAATAAAAGATCTCCGGATCGATCGAAAAATAAAATATGGGCTCAATGCCAAAATTTTCATAAGCTTCAGCTAATTTTCCCTTTAGAGGGATAGGGTACCGAAAAAAATAAAAGGTGGCCGGAAAACTTAGTAACAGGCCTCCTAATGATCCCAAAAGTGCAATCATTAAATTCTCCAGAATGACCATAGAAGACAGAAAATGCTTCTTCATACCAATGGCGACTAAAATGCCAAATTCTCTTTCTCGTTCAAGCGTCATCATGAGTATGGTCCCAAAAATGCCAAAAGCAATTAACAGGTAAAGGATAATTTGAAAAATCACATTCTCGGTTTCTTCACCTTTGATGAATTGATCCAGTTCCGGTGACATCTCCTGCCAGCTCATCACCTCATACTGATGTCCCAGATCCTCAGAAAGCTCATTGGCCACCTGATGGGACAAATCAATGTCCTGAAGGTCCAGGACTAAAGCCGTAATTCTTTCGTCGGCAGCAAAAAGCGATTGACTTTCTTGGAGTGGCAAATAAACCAGTCCTTCATTTAATTCCGGAGAACCAAATTTCACTACACCCTTAATTAAATATTTGCCCACGGCAGTAGCACCATGATAGCCCTGGCCTAGCAATACTATCGTATCTCCTGCCCCCAGTCGCAAGTAACCTGCTAATCCCTCAGTGATCAGTGCAGCCCGGTCTCCCACTGATAAATAAGTGCCACTAATAATTTTATCGGAAAGATCACCATGACGGGCTTCCATCTCAGGGTCTATCCCTACAATAAGGGTGCCTTTGGCATAATCATCGGAAGCAACTAAAATGAATGATTCAAGTCTCGGTATGACACTCACTATTTCGTGATGACCCGAAAGGTATTGCAGCAATTGTTTTGTTGGCTTGAAACTCTGTTCCAGAGTGCGATTTTCCCAAAATCCGTTTTGTTGCACCTGGACATAACCACTGTAGATGCTGACAATATTCTCTTTCATTCGATCCAGCAAACCTTTTTTAACTGAATCCATTAACACGCAAAGAACCACGGCAAAAACAATGGACGCCATTGTAATTAATGACCTGCGTCGATTTCGCCAAATATTTCTCCACGCTAATTTAAATAAGAACATGTTCCATCCAGATAACCCATTAATGCCAAAGAATCAGGGATCGAATATTCGCTGACCATAAAGTCACCAGCCTTGCCACATGACGACTAAACACTCATACGCCCAATCACTGCTCAGCAGAATACCAACATTACATGTCATATCCCAAATGCCTTACAAATCCTGATGCCAGGTAAAGTCATTCGATAGTAGAGGTTTTAATTCCGTCGGCAGAGTACTGGCTATATCATTCAACTCTCCTTCGGATACATGTCTTGCCAACACCCTCATTACCGCCGCTACAGCAAGTTCAACCTGCTCTATTCCCTTAAAATCACGGTAACCCATTTTTTGGTTTTCTTTGCCAACCGCTTGTATGAAGTCATTCATCGTACGGATCTTGGAGTTACGACTACTCCATTTCCATCCGTCGACATACATGGCTTTGATAAACATCGGTAATTGAGCAATCAGCTGTATGGATTCCTGAGGAGAGACTTTACTCCTTAATGTGTGTAAGACCGATCTAAACACCCGATAGGCTCTCGTTTCATCATCCGGAGCGTCCAATTCAACTGCTACATCTCGAATGAAAGATTTACCTTTTCTAACGAATTTTCCATAATCCGGTGCCATCTCATGTTGATATTTTTATTTGTTAATAAAAATGACCGCGCTTCGAAACACGACCATATACTATTGGGTGAAAGTAGTCACCACCGAGTTTTCTACTCCAAAGGGAGAGGGTGCATAACGGTCGGCCTGCCAGTCATTCTCCCAGGTCTCTCCATCCATCAAATACTTAAACTGGTACTCGCTGTCGACCGGCAGTTCCAGGGTAGCGGCAAAACCATCTTTATTCATTTTCATGGGCAAAGCTTTGTCCATATCCCAATCATTAAAATCTCCCAGTACTTTAACATCCTTGGTATCTCCCGCAGCCTCTTTGGGCAAATGGAAAGTCACTTTACAGGCTTGTTTCGATTTAATAAATCTCTTCTTAATGCTCATGTCTTTAATATTTTAATTACCCATCATATTAAGTGATAAAATTCTCAAACTAGGTGATCTGGATCAGGCCGACCCGTGATCCTTGATTTGTTTTTCATTCGGAAAACAAATAGGCTTGCTAGTAGAGCCCAACCTATTAGTCTAAATCCCAATAAAAATTCCTAGCGAAAAACAAGGAACGATATTCTCAATGTCCCATAGCAATCAAGAACAAATTGACTCGCATGGCAAGAGATTTTAATTGGCAATTTGCTCCCGTAAATCAAGAAATGAAATGACGCATGTCAAAGAGAACCTTGATTACAGGACTACCTAGTACTCTGTCAAGCAAAAAATTGTCGTTAATTCTGGGTTCTTTTCGACCTACTCTGCGTTGCAAATACTCAGCAGAGCTATGGCTATGCTTGCGTTTTGCGCCCACCGACGATGAATGTCGGGACCATGGCTTAATTAGGCCTTAAAATAATCTCAGAATTATTCAACATATTTTACTTGACAAAGTACTAGTCATGACTATTTTACCGGATGCGCAGTTGCCGCTTCCTTTCTGCCGGAATCTTGCTGTACTTCGACTTTTGACCCACCAATGGTGGTGAAGTCACGATTTATTTTTTCCCGGTTTAACCGGAGCAACCACTCGCTTAGATTGGGTAGATAACGGATCATAAAGGCGGTGAAAGCACCTAGTGGAGTCAAGGTTACTTTGAAAGTTCGGTCCCGGATCATTTTTAAAATTTGTTTTGCCACAGATTCCCGGGTGGCCAGTTGCACGTTAGTGCGCTTCGGCAGATAAATCCAATGGCCATCCGTATCCAGGATCTTTTTCTCAGGTTCATTTTCAGTATAGCCCACATAAGCAATGCCTACGTGAATTCCGGAATCAAAGAGTTCGATTCGCAGGGCATCAGCCAGTGCGGCCTGGGCCGCCTTTGATGCAGTGTATGCTGAGTTATAAGGCATGCCTCTAAATCCGCCAACACTATTGATAAATATTAGATTTCCCTTCGTTTTTCTCAAATAGGGAATCGCGTATTTAGTCAAATAAGCCGTGCCGGTATAATTGGTGTCAATCAAAATCTTTATATTGCTGTTGGCCATTTCTTCCACTGGCCCGCGACTACTCACTCCGGCATTATTTATCAGCATATCTATTCTTCCAAACCTCCGGATCGTCTCCCGCAGAAGTTTTTTACAGTGTATCGAAAACCGAATGTCGGCCGGCACAGCCATAACTTCAAAACCCCTGGTTAAAAATTCGCGTTCCGTTGCTGCCAGTTTTTCTCTTCCCCTTCCATTTAATACCACACGAGCACCCTCCTGGGCTAATGCAGTGGCGATAGCCCTACCAATGCCCATGCTAGACCCTGTAATTAAAGCAACTTTACCTGCAAAGATTCCTGTATTCATGGCTAATAATTTTATAGTGAGATTACCATTTAACTACAATTTTTCCCATGGATTTTCTCGACTCAAGATACTCGTGTGCCTCTACCAATTGATTAATACTAAATTCTCCACCCACAAAAGGCTTTAGAATTCCCTGGCTTGTCATTTCAATCACTTTTTGCATGGCGTAAGCAATTTTCCGGGGATTGTCATCAGCCACTTTGAGCATATTTACCCCAATCATTCCCCTGGAGCCGCTCAAGAACTGAACCGGGTGATAAAAACCAAACTGCCCCAGGACTTTTAGTTTTCCGAAAATATTGCTGGTTTGATTCATTGACGAAAGACCATACGACAAGATGCGACCTCCTGCACCCAATAATTTAAATCCCTGTTTTACCGATTTTCCACCTATGGGATCAAAAACGACATCCAAACCGTGACCAGATGACACTTTGCGAACCACTTCTACGAAATCTTCCTTACGGTAATTGATCGGATGTTGCACTCCAGCTTGCTCCAGGTATGCTATTTTTTCGGCAGACCCACAAGTACCAAAAATGATGCAATTTTTTGCTTTGGCCATCTGGACCAAGGCGGTCCCCACTCCTCCCGCTGCGGCGTGGATCAGTACGCGGTCTTTCTGCTGCAGATTTGCCATCAAATGAGATAAAAAATAAGCTGTACAATACTGTGTTGATAAAGCCACCGCCTCTCCTGGTGGGAGGTCTTCAGGAACTCGCTGAGAGACAAAGCCCTCTGCGAGAGCATATTCAGCATAACCTCCAAATCTGGTTAATGCGATGACCCGGTCACCTTGCTCAAAGTCGACAACGTCCGTGCCACATTTTGCTACACGCCCCACCACATCATAACCCAAAATTGCCGGATTTGGTGGTGCACCTTTATATAGTCCCAGACGTGCCATTACATCCGCGAAATTTAATCCAAATCCTTCTACCTGTATTAAAATTTGTGATGGAGATGGTGTGGGTATTTCAGTTTCGCGAATCTCAAATGCCTGCGATGCGGTACCATATCTCACCAGATAAGCTGCTTTCATTGTGTCTATTTACAGCAATTTAAGTAAAAACGTCTTGGAAAGTAAGTGAGTTACGTCAGGATCCCAGTTGATCTTTATTTTTCCTTGAGTTAAGTGATCTTCAAACTTTAATGCAAAATATTGATTGCATCCCGACCGCTGACAAGAAAAGAATCAGGACCCGTTAGGATGAACCTTTAGCGATCATTGAATTAACAAATTCCACAAATTCACTTTTCAGTTCGGCATACAATTCAACGAACGTCTCCATCCTGACCCGTAAAGTGTCATAATCCTGTACTTTATCGACAAGTTTAATTTGTCTGCCGTCCCGCACGGATATTAATTCACGATCAATGATCTTGATATCGTGCAGCAACTCGTCGATTACTTCATGTTGCCTCAGGAAACTATTCTGAAAATGTTCAAACCTCGGAAGGGATGACTTTTCACTACGACCGATTAATTGCTCCAGTTGATTTTCAAATAATTTCAACTCGTCATTGAAGAAGTTCAGTTCTCTTGTCCATTTTATATAATCGCGATGTTGTGATTCTAACGTTGTTGCTTTTGTCATCTCACTCCGTATTTATTTATTCAATTTCTAATTAAAAAACAAGATTTATGGCAAAGTGACCCGAGCGCGTTCACAGACCCTAACAAATACTCTTCCACCAAATTTACATTGGAAATTAACAAGTGTGCCTGAGTTAGATCATGATACAACCTGAAATTAATCAGTGGAATTAGTTTATTTAACTACGATCACGTCAGTCAGTGCTGTAAGTCATTTGCAAAGTCTGTTCTGAGGGTTAAATTGAGGGATAAATAACCCGGAATTCGGATTTCCGGGCACATTTAGTTCATAAATTATACAATTATGAGTTTCACCAATGCAAATGTTTCCCGGCACCGAAAAGACCAGCGGTTTAGCAATTACATCCTGTGGTTTCTTGCTATTTTAGCTTTTATTTCAATTTGGAGTTGCAATCCACAGGCGGTTGGATTTTCACTTCCACCGGGTGATCTGGAAGACGGTAAAGTGGCATTTACCAATCTGGCCTGCAATCAGTGTCATAGTGTGGAAGACATTGGCTGGGCGGGTGAAGAAGGTACTGATTTACATTTGCAGCTGGGAGGTCAAGTTGTACGATTGAAAACTTACGGTGATCTCGTCACGTCCATAATTAATCCATCACATAAGATCTCTAACCAGTATAAAGGAGAAATGCCAAAGGGTGCAAAGCAGTCACCGATGCCGAGTTACAATCAAGTACTGACAGTTCAGGAGTTGATAGATTTGGTCACTTTTCTGCAAGAAACCTATGAGTTGAGGCCTCCTCCCGGCAACTACACGATGTGGTAAAGATCCGGGATACGGATCATGGCGAATAATAGCAAATAGGATTAAGTTGATTGTAGTCCTATTCTAGGCCTTTTTGCAATACAATCTGCTTTCATTATATTTTTAGCCCTGGAGGTTGGCTAATCTATCCTTATTGAGGATGGTGATTTTTCCCTGACGGATTTCGATTAATTTCTCCTTTCTGAATTCGCTTAAAGTGCGTGACACAGATTCTTTGGCCGTGCCGACCATATTTGATAAGTCTTGACGAAAGATTTTCACTCCGTCTCCATTTGCTTTAGCATGTTCACTCAACCGAATTAGTGCATTGGCGATACGCTTTCGCACCGAATCGTAGGCAATGCTCAACATCCGTTGCTCTTTGGTTTCAATCGCATTGGCCAGGTGTTTAATTATCAGGGCAGAAAACTGCCGGTTAGTCAACAGTGTTTCGAGAAATAAACTCCTGGGAATTAATAGTATCCTGGTTTGATTATCAATTGCGAGAGCATTGTCATGATGAGGCAGATTAAAAACAAGGTCCTCATAACCGAAAAAATCACCCGCACTAAATACATCCAACACCAACTCTTTACCATGATTATTCGTTTTGAAAATCTCTACCCTGCCGGATTTAACCATATATAGATATCTTGGCACATCACCCTCGGCAAAAATTCGCTCTCTTGCTGCGAAAAGCCTGACTTCCTGATTTCGGCCAAGTTCTTCCAATATCTGAAGGCCCCTGGCATCGTCAAATAATGACACCTGGGCATCCGTCTGTTCCAAGACCTTCTTATTTTTCTTTAGCCTTGCTGCCACCGCATCCAGCAGATCGACATTGTCAATCGGCTTGATCAAATAATCGTCGGCACCCAGGCTCATACCTTTTCTGATATCATCGGATCCTGCTTCATTGGTAAGAAATATCACAGGAATGTCTTGAGTAACATTGGATCTTTTCAATATTTCCAGGACCTGAAACCCCGAGAGTTCAGGAAGTAAGACATCACAAAGTATCAGATCTGGCAACAATTGCATCGTTTGTTTGACGCCTCGCCGGCCATCTGCTGCAGTATATACCTCATAACCTGAGAGCTTGAGAATTCCTTCGATGTTGTGTCGTAAGTCTCTACTTTCTTCTAGTACCAGAATTTTTTCCATAGCATTGTTAGTTATAGGCAAGGTATGTCAGAGTGTAGCTCATAAAGAATGATAAGTGTTAAAACCAAAGATGATGATGATCAGGTACTTCATTCGTTCTGCAGCCGAAGGCCATCACTCAGCAAATGACTCCCATTTCAACTTACCACTCCGGACTCTCGACTCCCGACTTCACACTCCCGAACGCCGAGGAATCAGATCCCCTGGCTGACATTGGTTCTAATAGAACACTGAGGATATAGATCCTCGGCTGACGTTGGTTAAACCCGATTACCCAATCACCTGCTTACCTAATCACCTGATTTATTTGATCCGACCGCGAATATAAATTCGCGGCTACTTTGGTTAAACCCGATTACCCAATCACCTGATCACCTAATTACCTGATCACCTAATTACCTGATCACCCAATTACCTGGTCACCGAATTACCCTTCGACAGGCTCAGGGTGACATTTAGGATTTGAGATATTTAATTTCCAGGCTGACGTTGTTCTAATAGAACACCGAGGATTTAGATCCTCGGCTACCTTAGGTTAAACCCGATTACCCAATCACCTGCTTACCTAATCACCTAATTTATTTGATCCGCCCGCGAATATATTCGCGGCTACTTTGGTTAAACCCGATTACCCAATCACCTGATCACCTAATTAGCTGGTCACCTGATCACCCAATTACCTGGTCACCTGATTACCTAATTACCTATAACCGACTTCACACTCCCGACTCCCGACTTCCATCTTCCATATTCCGACTCCCGACTTCCAATTACCAAATAGCCCTACATGACCTAAATCATACCACGCTCTGACTTTTCTTAGGTATTTACGGCCATTTAAGTAAGATCTTGATCAAAAGGAATGAATCTTGAAATGCCTGATCGTCCGGAAAAATCTGATGAACAACAAAAAGGCCCGCGCAAGATCTGGTCGTGGACCACTTTTTTATTCCTGATTCTATCCTATCTCCTGGCACAAGTACTTATCAACCAATTTCTGACGCCTGAAAGAATATCTTGGAGCGACTTCAGACAATTCTATGGCCAGGAGGATGTCGAACATCTTGTCGTTGTCAACAATGAATTAGCCGAAATATATATTAGAGAATCCAGTTTGAACAAGGAGCCATTTGCGGATCTAAAAAATCCTGCCGGACCGCATTTTATTTTTACTATCGGATCGGTGGAAAGCCTGGAAAGAAAACTCTCAGAAGCCAAGGAAGCTTTTGGATTTGAAGAAGAATTAGACATCATATATGAAAAACGGACCGATTGGTTTTCCGCCCTACTTGCCTGGATGTTGCCCGTTTTACTAATAATAGGATTGTTCTACTTAATGTCCCGCCGGATAAAAAGCCCTGGCGACATAAACCCATTTGATTTTGTAAAATCAAAAGCCAAAATCTTTGATACCACAAATATCAAACAACCAAAATTTGCTGATGTAGCCGGTCACGAAAGTGCTAAAGTGGAGGTTATGGAAATCGTAGATTTCCTGAAAAATCCATCATTTTACACAAGATTAGGAGCCAAAATTCCGAAAGGAGTGATTCTAGTAGGACCACCCGGAACAGGAAAAACACTCATGGCAAGGGCAGTGGCTGGTGAAGCCAAAGTCCCATTTTTTTCGATCTCGGGCAGTGAATTTGTTGAAATGTTTGTCGGAGTCGGGGCTTCCCGGGTACGTGATCTATTTCAGAAAGCCAAGGAGAAAGCACCTAGCATCATTTTTATTGATGAGATCGATGCGGTAGGAAGATCTCGTGGCAGTGCCTTTTCACTTCAGTCAAATGACGAAAGGGAAAGTACATTAAATCAATTGCTGACGGAAATGGACGGATTTGGTGAAAACGTTGGAGTGATTGTCATGGCTGCTACCAACCGGCCCGACATTCTCGATAAGGCACTCTTACGACCAGGTCGCTTTGACCGCCATATTTATCTTGAACTCCCTAATATCTCAGAGCGGGAAGCCATATTTAAAGTTCATACCAGACAGTTGGTGTTAAGTCCCGACCTTAATTTGGCACAATTGGCAGCCATGACTCCGGGATTCTCCGGAGCAGATATTGCTAACATTTGCAATGAAGCGGCACTGATTGCGGCCAGGAAGACCAGGGAGCAAATTGAGCAGGAAGACTTTTATGAAGCCATTGATCGTATCATCGGCGGTTTGGAGCGTAAGGGCAAGATAATTTCGGAGAAAGAAAAAGAGCGTATCGCATATCACGAGGCCGGCCATGCCGTGGTCAGTTGGTTTGAGAAGGAAGCAGAAGAACTTATGAAAGTCACTATCGTGCCGCGGGGAAAGTCACTAGGTGCGGCCTGGTATCAACCGGAAGAACATGCCATTTTGACCAAATCACAACTAATGGCCAGCCTGGTTGTCGCGCTGGGAGGCAGGGCCGCAGAAAAATTGATTTTTAACGAGGTATCCAGCGGAGCTCTTGACGATCTTGAAAAAGCCACCAAACAAGCGTATACCATGGTTGCATATTACGGGATCAGCGACAAAGTGGGAAACATTAGTTTCTACGACAGCAGCGGCCGTACCGAACAATCTCTCCATAAACCATATAGTGAAAGTACCGGACGATTAATTGATTCAGAGGTGAAGGAATTCATTGAGCTCGCGTTTGCCAAAGCCATGAAGATATTAGAATCACACCGCGATCAATTGGAAATCCTGGCTCAGGAGTTACTTGAGAAGGAAGTTATTGACAAAAACAACTTAATTGAGATCTTAGGTAAAAGGGCTGGCACCAATACATCAGTTGCACAAGTTCCTCCGGGTATTGAAAAAATTAATTTAACATAGGATGAAAAACATTCTGGTTCCAACTGACTTTTCTGCTGGTGCGGCCAATGCACTGGCTTACGCTTATTCACTTGCTGATGCCATTCAGAGCTCGATTATATTGCTCCATGTCATTGAAATAAAAATGGAGCTAATGGATCTTCCCATTCCTTCCGGGGCTACGTATCAAGCCCAAAAAGAAGCAGCTGCTTTGGCGATGGAAGCACAGATAGAATTTGCTCACAGTTATTATCCCGAACAAAAGGATACCATGGTAAAAATTGAGTCGGTGATTAAAGTGGGAAATCCTATTTCTGCGATTAAAGCAACTGCGGCTGAGCATGAGTCCCATCTCATTGTAATGGGTGCACGGGGAAAAAAGAAAAGTGAATTGGAAAAAATGATGGGTACTCTGTCGTCAGCTGTGGCAGAAAGAGCTAACGAACCAGTCCTGATTGTACCGGAAGGCTGCGCTTTCCGGCAGATTCAACAGGTGGCGTATGCCTCTGACCTCCTTCTATCCGACACCTATCAACTTTGGTCAGCATTAAAAATTATTGAACCTTTCTCTCCCGTAGTACGGTGGGTACATGTGAACAAGGAAAGTTCGGAGGAAGAGATTGGCAAAGGCAGATAAAATTCGACAGTATCAGGAAGAGCAAAATCCCGCTTTACAACTAATATTTTATCAACTTTATGGTAAAGACATAAACAAAGAATTAGCTGAATTTACCAAAACCTTTGAGCCGGATCTACTGGTGATCTTTCATCAACCAAAAAACATTTTCGTTCAATTTTTTACGCAAAGCCATACCAAACAATTGTTGTCGATGCTAGACGTACCACTCCTGATTTTAAAGAAACCATGATCCTGCATTTTTCCACCTCCTCATTTTATGAGAAAACCCAATCAGTCTTCGGGCTAAAATAACTACCGAATAAATAATTATATAGATCTACTTAAGATGAACAAATTCCTATTCACTCCGACGGCGACGCGTATAATTATGGTAAAAATCAAAATCTACTTTTTGTTTTATGAAACTTCACTCTTTGAATGGTATTAGTAAGAATTATTTGAAGTCACATCCATGACTTTCCAATTCACCAAGTCTTGCACAGAACAGAAGTGTTCTTAGTATATTTTTTCTCAACGAGTAGTTACTTGGATCAAACAAAATCTCGATAGCAATTAGTAAGCGGGGAAGTCAAATCATTCGCCCTGATAATATATGTAATAACAATTTATTTTCACACTTACTTATTTGGTCAGGGATTTTTTATTTAGCACTATTTTTCGTATATTTGCCTCGCTTGAGGTATCCAATCTATATGGTTAAGCTAGTACTGAGCTACTTAGCTACTTTCAAATCAACCTGGCAAAAATTAATGCGCTTCTTAAGGCACTTTCCTGACCTTTTGAGCGTTACCTCTGGATTCTAATACAACTAAATGATGATCGATCAACAAACAAAATCTACAGAACTTCTGGAACGACGCAGAAAAGTGGTGGCAAATGGTGTGGGAGTATTCAATACGGCCACGGCAAGAGAGGCAAAGGGGGCCCTGATTATTGACGCGGATGGCCGCGAATTGATTGACTTTGCCGGTGGAATCGGTGTGGTCAATGCCGGCCACTGCCCAGATCCTGTCGTAGAAGCGATTCGTGATCAAGCTGGCAAATATTTGCATACAAGTTTCAATGTAGTGACCTACGAGCCTTACGTGCAACTTTGCGAAGCATTGGCGGAAATTTTGCCGCACGGCAAAGAAACAAAAGCGATGTTGGTTAGTACGGGTGCCGAAGCAGTTGAAAATGCCATAAAGATTGCCCGTCAAGCCACCAAAAAGCAAGCTATCGTGAGTTTTACTGGTGCCTTTCATGGACGAACAATGATGGCCATGACACTGACTAGTAAGGTCAAGTATAAGCAAGGATGTGGTCCGTTTGCTCCCGAGGTTTACCAATTGCCTTTCCCTAACTACTACCGGTACCAGGGATCAAGAACTCTTGATGAATTTGTTGAGTGGGAGTTAAAGAGGTTGCGTGAGAGCATGCACAATCTGGTAGACCCTGACAACTTAGCTGCTGTCATAATGGAGCCGATCCAGGGTGAAGGTGGCTTTAATCCTGTGCCACAAAAATATCTCGAAGGATTACGTGGTTTTTGTGACCAACATGGTGTGATGTTAATCCTTGACGAAATTCAAAGTGGTTTTGCACGTACCGGACATTGGGCGTCATGGCAGCACTACAATGTACAACCCGACATCAGCACTTATGCCAAGTCCCTAGGCTCAGGCATGCCTATTGCGGCAGTACTAGGCCGGGCAGCAATCATGGATGCCGCCGCTCCAGGCACCATTGGCGGAACATATATTGGTAATCCAGTATGTTGTGCCGCGGCTCTGGCGACTATTCAGTATATCAAAGATCATAATCTCAATAATCGCGCAGTTGAAATCGGAGCCATCATCTCAGCTCGATTTCAAAAACTAAAACGTAAGCACAGCCAGATCGGAGATGTTCGCGGTATTGGTGCCATGATTGGTTTGGAACTGGTTAAGGAAAATGATCCGAGAAAGCCTGATGGTGATCTCTGTGCCAAAATCATCCGGGGCTGTGCCGAGGATGGTCTTGTACTCTTAAGTGCAGGAACTTTTAAAAATGTAATTCGTGTTCTCTGTCCTTTGGTGATTTCGGAAACGCAGTTAAAGAAGGGACTGGACATTTTAGAAAATCAATTAGAAAAAACGACTGGCTAAAATATGATGAAACCATTTGCAATCGCTGGCATTCAGATGAAGGTCTCCGCTATTCACTCGAATGTGGAGATGATGAAACTGAAATTGGATATTACGATGAATCTCTACCCTTGGGTGGAAATGGTCGTGTTTAGTGAATTATGTGCTTTTGGACCCCTTACCCATACGGCGCAAATTATACCTGGTGATTTTGAAGCAGAAATGCAGGCAATGGCTAAAAAACATGGTATATGGCTACTACCCGGTTCCATTTTTGAAAAAAGTGAAGGTAAGATCTATAATACAGCTACCGTCATTAATCCCCTGGGTGAGATTGTAACAAGATATCGGAAAATGTTTCCCTTTTTCCCTTATGAAGTTGGGGTCACAGGTGGGGAAGAATTCTGCATTTTTGATATACCCGATGTGGGAAGATTTGGTGTTTCCATCTGTTATGATATGTGGTTTCCGGAAACCATCCGAACTCTTGCTGTAATGGGCGCTGAGGTCATCTTGCACCCGACCATGACTGGTACGATTGACCGGGATATTGAATTATCGATTGTACGGGCAATGGCCACGGTCAACCAATGTTTCTTTTTTGATGTAAACGGATTGGATACGGGTGGTAGCGGTCGATCGGTAATTTGTGGTCCTGATGGCCGGGTACTCTATCAGGCAGCCGGCAATGAAGAAATTATGCCAATCGAACTCGATATCGAACGTGTTAAACGTAGCCGCGAATATGGGGTACTTAGGTTGGGTCAGCCTTTAAAAAGTTTCCGCGACCATATCGTGCAATTCGGCATTTACCAGAAAGGTGCCAAATTACCTTATTTGGAATCCCTTGGTCCTCTCATCAAACCCAAAAGGGTAGATGCCCTTTCGAGATTGAAAATGAAGGAAAATGAACTTTTAGAACCTACTCCCTCGCACATTGGATACAAAGGAGATGCAATTGAAATTCGAAAACAGGACAACGGGGAATTACCTAGCGATAAATGATTCATTTCGGAAAGCCTTGACCTAAACTGTCAAGCTACTGACCCTCGGGTTATTTTTAGGTGGGTATTTAATAAAAAAAGAGAATTAAAATTGCTTGCAAGTATCAGCATTCCAGGAGTTACAGGAGAGACCTGATGTCATCGTCAGCATCCCCTGATTTAGGTTTCCCGTTCATCCATTCTTTAAATAAAAAATAATATTAGTGAGTAAGAACAAAGCAAGTAATACCAAATTCTATAACATAGGTCAATTCAGAGTACACTATTGGAATAATCTTAAACAGGAGACAGCAGAACTTGCCCGTTGCCAAAGAGGTTCCAAAAAAGAAAAGAAACACAGTGATAATGCACGTCAACTACTAGATGACCTTTCTGCTGTGGAACATTTTTTTTCATTTCCCGGTGTGCACCGTCTGGAAATTTTCCGAGGTGCACTAAAAAAGTCCGAATACATGTCCTTATCAAACCATGTAGCCGAGACGACAAGACAATTGGTGAGTGACAGTTATCGCAGCCATCCCGATATATTGGAAGATGATCACTATCTGGATGAAAATGAAGATAGGGAGCCAAGAGATGGCAATTCGAAAAATGACTTTGAGGTACTATTTGTGGAAGAAATGTCGGAAGAGGAAGAAAAGACCTTAAGGACTAAGCTGAAAGAGTTACGCAATCCTGCCGAAAAATTTAGTTATAATATAGTGGTGCAGCGCTCTTTTCAGGATGCTATTATTGCCCTCCAATTTAATCATAATATCCAGGCGGTCGTGATACGGTACGCACCACCTTTTCGATCGCAACGGATAAACGGGCTGATTAAACCCTATATCGATAATGTATTAAATTTAGATCTCAGCACCCGGACTGACCAGGAGCTCGGACCTCTGTTGGGTCTTTGGATCAAACAGTTCAGGCCTGAATTAGAT
>JABDLW010000087.1 GCA_013001805.1 Saprospiraceae bacterium
GCCTAATTGCTTGTTCCCGGACGCCTGAAATGGGATCTTTTACGACTTCAGCAAGAGTTTCTAAATCCAGCTCTCCCAAATGATGCAGCATCCAGATAGCTCGAACTCGACTTTGAGGCAGGTTGCCACCTACGGCAATTTCATGCAGAGCAGGGGCCACTGTCTCTGGGGTCTTTTCTAACAACAGCCTGAAGGCTGTGACACGCATCCATTCAGAGGAAGAATTCAAAAGCTCTACGATTTCCTGATTGTCGTCAAATGCGGGTATCGGTTTAGATTTAATTCCTTTCTTGACGATTCGATAGATCCGTCCCATGTCACGGCCCGATTGAAAGTCCAGTTGATCGCGCATCGATTCCGGTACGTATGACGGGTGATCGATTACCTTGCGATGCATGTCTACCACATACAAGCCGGGTGAGGAGCCAATTCCCAAAAAGACCGGCCGGAACCATTCATGCTTACTTGCCAGAAATTCAACTCCATCTTGAGCGATCTGCGATTGGAAAGTAGGGCCATACGGAGAAACTACTTGTCTCTGCACCATGCTTTGTGCCGATTCGCAGATGAAAAAATTACCCAGATGATCACTACCCAGACTCTCATCACTAAGTACAAAGATGCCACTGGCCGAAGTGAAAGTGCCCTGATGTGATCGACCAATCAGGCTGGGAATAAAGTCAGCAGTTATGGCTGCACCACTGATTGGATATACCACGGCTTCGGACTGGACTTTTGATACATTTTGTATGGTCTCATTATAAAGTACATGGGGGTTGCGATTAAGATACCCCGGCTCCAGCACTGCCTGCATAACGGGATGCCGGTTGGAACAGCCAAATCTTCGTCCAAAAGCGTCGAAGGTCAGTCCAAATTGACTGCGACCACTGACGGTTTCAAAAACCAACGATTCAGGATCGAAGCGACCATCACTACTTTTGTACGAGACTGCCGGCCGCTCCGGATATCTGGGACTGGTCACGCTTCCTCCATTAAGACCGCCGGTAATGTAAATCAAGCCATCCAAACCCATTGTGGGATGACTCATCCGGATTTGTGCTGTTTTTGTGTCAAAGAAGCCAGTAAGCACGGTCTCCCTAATGTCAGCGATTCCATCACCAGTGGTATCTTTAAAGTAAAAGATATCGGGAGCACAGGTGACGAAAATTCCCCCCTTCCAGGCCAGAACTCCATTGGGGTAGGTTAAGCCAGTGACAAAATCACAGCGTTTATCGTAAATTCCATCATGGTTTGTGTCCTGGATAAGGGCTATGCTTCCTTCCCTGGTAGCCGGCTTGCCACCTTCGGCCGGGTCGGGATAACCTCGATGTTCCACCACGTACATAGCTCCCAGTTCGTCGCATACAAATGCAACCGGATCGTAAATCAATGGTTCACAGGCGATTTCGTAAACTTCTAAACCATCTTCCAGCTGAAATTCACTTGTTTTTACGTGCTCTTGTAGGCAAGAAGAAAGGAATAGAGCCTGGGAAACCGTGATAATCGCTAACCAGTAAGGGTAGAGCCGGCTGATAAATATCATAAGTTGAATTTAATCTGTGTATCGGAAAACTGGTAACTTTTAATCTGTCCACTAGAGCAAAGTTAAGATTAGACCTAATAATCCTGATGATAACCATCTAAGAATGTCAACCGGTGACATCAAAAACAAATAGATCAAAAAGATACTAATGCAGAGCTGAAGTTCATCTTTGGGGATCTGGTTGATAAAGGTATACGTCTTAGCATAGAAAGCCATGAAAATCTTATCGATTATGAAAGTTATGCCCCCATATTCACCGGCTCATATTGGAGTTAGGGAAGTATTTTTACGGCACCCAGAACAATCTTTGTTACCTTGAGACTATGAAGTAGTTGAGAAATTCCTGATGCAACATGGTACTGATTAAATATGGGCTAAGAAATGAAAATGAAACGAAAAAACTACATGCTCTTGCTGAGTCTGTTGATGATACCAATTCTCTCCCGGGGTCAATCGATAGACCTCACTGACGTTGAAAAGATACGGTTAAAGATGTATCCGGCAGAAGGTTTAAGCTGGAAAGGACAATCCACTCAAAACACCAATTGGAACAAAATCACAGAGACACCTGATGGCAAAATCTGGTTTTGTGGGGGCGACCATTGGGGAACCGACAATATCACCGGCCCTTTTGCTAAAAGCGAAAAGTATGAAAGACCGTGGGGTTTCGGCAACACGGCCTTAGCATATTATGACCCAAAAAAGGATGAGTCGAAAGTAGTTTTAGAATTAGGCAGAGCCAGTGCACTTTATTCTAATGCAGAGACGCCAGGACACGGAAAAATTCATTCAAACATCGTTTGTGACTCCAAGGGAGTTCTCTACTTTGCCGGCTATATGGGGCTGTCATATACCCATGAGTACACGCGTGCATATTATCCCAAGAGTTATGCCGGTGGAGCACTGATACGGTATGATCCTGCCATGGATGATGTCGATTATTTAGGTATCCCATTCCCTAATGGAGCGATCGTTGCGCTGTATTACGACGAACGGAGAAACATATTAAATGGCATTACCGTAGATCGGGCGAAGTTTTTTAGGGTGAACTTATCTACGATGGAGCTTAACCGTTATGAATCTGTGGCGCGGATGAGTCGGGTAGAGGACCGGGTCAGGGAAATGATCATGGATAATGACGGTTTCTGCTACTTTGCCAATGATGTTGGAGGATTAACAAAATTTGATCCGGATACAGAAAAATTTGTCGATTTAGACCTGGAATTACCGGGCCAATTGAAAGATTTTCGGGCCTCGGTGGTTTCCTCGCAAAACATTATTTACGCCATTACCACCGATGGGTTTGTTTGGAGCCTGAATCCTCACACAAATACGTTGAACGATCTGGGCCACATCCTAGGGATGCCCGATAAAGGACACTATACACCTAATATTGCCCTTGATGAAGAATGGGAAAGGTTATATTTTATGGCTGGTAATCACGGTGGTAAGGTGGTGGAAGAGGCCCTGGAAATCGTCACGGTATTAGATCTTAAAAAGCAAAAATTTTATTGGCTCGGACAGGCCGAAGGGGTGGAAGGATGTTTTGGTTCGATTGTAGGTAGTGATCATACGGTATATTTCAGTTGCTATGGCAATCTTTATCAAAATAATGAACTTGTGGTGGACAAAGAAGGTAACGCTGTGACGCGACCTTACCTGGTTAAATTAGAACCTCGCAAGGACCTGGACTAGAG
>JABDLW010000101.1 GCA_013001805.1 Saprospiraceae bacterium
CTGGTGGACACGGCTGGTCTGCGCACCGCCCAGGATGCGATAGAAGAAATTGGCGTAAAAAAGACATTGGAAAAAATCAGTGGTGCCAGTCTCATCATTTACGTATTTGATGTAGTTGATACTACTAGTGATGAGGTTACAAAAGATTTACAAAAATGGTCAGGCCAAGATGCACTTCTGGTGGTGGTTGCCAACAAAATGGATCTCAATCCATATGCCAAAGCAGAAGAATTTGTCTCCCCGATTTTGCGACATGATCAGTTTATTCCGGTCAGTGCCAAAAACGATATGAATATCGAATATTTAAAAGTCCACCTCTACAAACTGATAGCCGGATCTGAATATAATAGTGAATCAGTGATCGTGACGAATGCCCGGCACATCGATGCGTTGCAAAAAACCACCCAGAGTCTGAAACAGGTGGAGGAGGGATTTAAGCAGCAGATCAGCAGCGATTTAATTGCCATGGATATCCGGCAAGCCATTTATCATTTGGGAGAAATTACCGGCGAGATCTCGACCGATGATTTATTGGAGCATATTTTTAGAAATTTCTGTATTGGAAAATGAGCCAGCAAATCTATTGATTTGCGTAGGCGAATTTATCCCGACCGACAGATTCAAGATGCTGACCTGGATTAGGGTAGCGTCAGTGGAGCGTCGGGATTCATCCCACAAAAAAATTACTTTCAGTTTGGAAACTACCTTTATTCACTTTCTTGATTAAGATTGGTCAGGGAAATTTTATCTACTCCAATTAAGCCAGCAAGTCTACTGATTTGCGTAGGTGAATTTATCCTGACCGACCGAAGGAAGCGTCAGGATTTCTTAACACAAAAAAATTACTTTCAGTTTGGAAACTACCTTTATTCACCTTCCTGATCAAATTTGGTCACAGAGATTTTATTTACTCCAAATGAGCCAGCAAATCTATTGATTTGTGTAGGCGAATTTATCCCGACCGACAGATCGAAGATGTTGACCAGGATTAAGGGTAGCGTCAGTAGGAGCGTCGGGATTTCTTCCCACAAAATAATTACTTTCAGTTTGGAAACTACCTTTATTCACCTTCCTGATCAAATTTGGTCACGGAGATTTTATTTACTCCAAATGAGCCAGCAAATCTATTGATTTGCAGGGGGAGTGGACTCTCATCTCGACCTTCTCATTCCTTTGTCTCTTACATCACTCACATTCCAAATTTGCCTCATCAAAAAAAGATTCGCTTGTCCCTTGACTTAACCAAATACTTATCGTAATATTGCAATGTCAATATCAGATATGGGAGTCACTAAGACAGATCTTTATACCGATATACAAAATGAAATCGCATTGGCAGCCAAGGCATTTGATCACCCTGCACGGGTGGCAATCATTCAGTACCTGCTAAAAACCAATGCCTGTGTAAACGGAGATCTAGTACAAGAAATTGGCCTGGCTCAAGCCACCATCAGCCAACACTTAAGGGAATTGAAAGACATTGGAATCATTCAGGGAACCATTGAGGGTTCCAGAATAAGCTACTGCATTAATGCAGAAAAATGGCATTGGATTCAGAGTCAATTCAACGATATGTTCAACCAATTTCAAAGCTCTGACCCGAACGATTGTTGCTAAAAAAATTTATTTCATATTATCGTAATATTGCAATAACATATTTGTCATGAAACTATCAGAAATCAAAGACATTCTACAAACCATTGATAAAGTGGAATTTCTTCTGCCAAATGGAACACCGGTTCCGCCCCATTTCCATGTTACGGAAATAGGTAAAATAAACAAGCACTATATCGATTGTGGCGGTGAAGTCCGTAATGAATCCGTAATCAATTTTCAATTATTTACTGCTACAGATTATGACCACCGGTTGAGTGCTCATAAACTAAAAAGTATCGTAGGATTATCAGAAAAAGCACTTGATCTAGGCAATACCGATATCGAGGTCGAATATCAGGGCGATACCATAGGTAAATACAGTCTGGATTTTAGAAATGGATATTTCCATCTAATCAATAAGAAAACGGATTGCCTGGCGAAAGACAAATGCGGCATCCCTCAGGAAAAGCCCAAATTACGGATTTCTTCTTTACCAATCAGCACTAGCACCTGTACACCGGGTTCGGGTTGTTGCTAATATGCTAAGCAAAGTTTATCTACAGCTATCCAAAAATCAACATATGCTGCCAGCACTTAAAAAGTCAATCGACAAAATACGAAGTAAACGCATTCCTGAGGATAGAAAAGCAATACTACAACCCTTGATTGATTACATACAACACAAAATCGAGGCGAATCAGGAGATCAATCTCCATTTTATTTGTACGCATAATTCGCGTAGAAGTCAGTTTTCGCAAATATGGGCAAAGACAGCAGCCGACTATTTCAGGATTCCTGCGAATTGCTTTTCCGGAGGTGTAGAAGTGACTACTTTCAATGAAACTGCGGTAGAATCAATCAAGCGAAGTGGTTTTAAGATTACTGCAGAAGGTAATACGAACCCGGTTTATTCTATTTTAAATTCCGCTGATAATAAACCAATCCGGGCATTTTCAAAATTGTTTGATGACCCAATAAATAAAGCGGAAAAATTTGCCGCCATAATGACCTGTTCACATGCGGATGAAGACTGTCCCTTTATTCCCGGTACGGAAAAACGTATCGCGGTAAATTATGAAGACCCCAAAGCATTTGATGGCACTCCCCAGGAAAGCGCTAAATACGATGAGAGGTCGCTGCAAATTGCGTCCGAAATGTTCTACGTATTCTCCAATATTAAAACTAAATAAAATAAAAACTCTCTACATTTTCATAAGATAAAGTAGTAAACTAAGATGGTCAAAAAATTAAACTTTTTAGATCAATTCCTGACTCTTTGGATATTCCTCGCCATGGCTATTGGAGTAAGTATTGGATATCTATTCCCTGCCAGCTCAGATATTATTAATTCTTTTAGTAGCGGAAGTACCAATATTCCCATTGCTATTGGATTAATTTTAATGATGTATCCGCCATTAGCCAAGGTAAACTATAAGTTATTGCCTAAGGTATTTCGCAACATTAAAATTCTCTCTATTTCCCTGGTGCTCAATTGGGTCATAGGTCCTATTTTAATGTTTATACTAGCATTAATCTTCCTGCAAGACTATCCTGAGTATATGGTGGGGCTGATTTTAATCGGCCTGGCGAGATGCATTGCTATGGTACTAGTGTGGAATGATCTGGCCGAAGGGAGCAGTGAATACGGTGCGGGCTTAGTTGCTCTGAATAGTATTTTTCAAGTATTCGCATACAGTTTCTACGCCTGGTTATTCATAACCAAACTGCCTCCATTATTCGGGTTTGACGGAGCCATTGTGGATATTTCCATTGC